>JAYTTM010000396.1:0-1813 GCA_043745055.1 Chitinophagaceae bacterium
CCATCCCATCCAACATATTCATCAGGAAACAGATGAATATGCTTGTGAGTTGCAACCGGGAGATTTTCATTTTATCTTTTTATTTGTGAATTCAAAAAATATTAAGATTACAGGCTCGCTTTTATATTTCTTTGATACAAAGGAAAACAAAGCCTGCTTTTAAAAATGTCATTATCTTGTATAAATCAGATACAAATCAAACATTACTTTTATGGCAAAAAATAAACTATTGCATTTTGATGGCCTTTATGGTGATTTGACCAGCAATAAAAAGGAGAGCTATATTTTTCTGGAATTAATTAAAACAAGAAGTGAAAGTTTTAACTGGGTGATAAAACCACATGTGCACACCCATCTTTATCAGGTATTTTGTATTGAATCGGGACAGGTAATTTTAGAGTCATCAGAAAAAAAGATACCGATTAAAACTCCAGCTATTGCTGTAATACCGCCGGGTACTTTGCATGGGCTACAATATAATCCTGCTGTAAAAGGCTACATCCTTACACTTTCAGATACTATTTTTGAATCATTATTCTCTAATTCGGGTTCCTTATTACTCAACTTTGACAGTTTAAAAGTCATTTTCTTTACCAGCCAAAAAAGCGAATTCAAAAAACTAGTTAATATTATACAACAGGCAGAAGCCGAAATATTCAATGAAAGAACTGGGAAAAAGTTACTGCTCTACGCTTTACTAAGCCAGTTTTTCATAGCCTTATTAAGAGTATCAGAAACCGGCAACAGTAACGCTTTACCAGATACAAATCAAACAATACTTTACTACCGGAAATTTATACTGTCTGTAAAAATGAATGACACCCCTAAGACTATCCCTGCATACGCTGGTGAAATGGGCATTTCTGCAGTACACCTAAATCGTATTTGCAACCATGTATGCGGCAAGTCTGCACTTTTAATTGTGCAGGAGCATTTGGTAGAACAATCTAAAAACTACCTGTCACACTCCAGTAACAGTATTGCCGAAATTGCCTATCATTTAAATTTTGAATATCCCAACTATTTTGCAAGATTATTCAAGAAAATAACCGGCAAAACACCCACCGAGTTTAGAAAAATTAAACGGAACTAACCCTGTAATTTGACTATAACAATTCTTTGATTTTATTATTTTTTCTGCCAACATCATCTTGCATACCAGCAAATGCTACCGAGCTTTTTTAAAAACCGTTTAATTTCTCTTACAGCCTTCACCAATCATCTTACAAAGAGCATCCGCAAATTTGGCTGTACTAAATAGACTATTCCAAAGAATTCACGTTTTGCTTGCACTTATGATGTTGCACAACCAACAGCTACAAGTTACTGTTTGTAAATAATGTTTAATTTTCCCTCACTTAAATTGCTCACCTAAACTAATTCATTTTTACTCTTTGCTGCTCATCAGTTGGTAGGGAACTTGCCGGTTTAGATTTTATAGTTGCGCCAAACCTGTACACAAAAGCAATATTAAATACCCTGCTGTCTCTGCTTATTTTTAGTGTTGATTGCACATCCTGAAAGTTCTGAATTTCTTTTGGGTTTTGAGTATAAAAAATATCCCTTACATTAAACTTGATGCTTGCTTTATTTTTTAATAGTTGTTTAGCAATACCGGTAGATACTTGTCCGCGAGGTAATACAATGGCTTGCCCTTCATCCCGGTTGCGGCTTGTATAGTTGCCTGATAACTCCGCCGACCAGCCATTTGTAAAGCTAAATTGGTTGTTTACATTCAATGAAAGTGTGAGTTGTTTTGCATTGAATGGATAGCCATTAATTTCGCCGGTATATTTGTTTTGATACAGGTTTG
>JAYTTM010000397.1:0-1812 GCA_043745055.1 Chitinophagaceae bacterium
CCGGTATTGCTATCATTAAAAGTAAAGTTTTCAAAAAGCGTCACCGCAAGCTTACCAGTTTCATCCCGGTTTATTTTAAGATGTATCAACCCATAACCACTTGTACCCAACCACAATGAATTATCAGCGTCTTGTTTAATGGCATACACAGATCCAAACTCAGGATAAGCCGCATAGTCTTTAATGTCTGCCCATTTATTAAAACGTTTGCTTTTGACATCATACACCCCAATACCTTTTGCATCCGAACCGATATAAATCAAATCATCATTTCCTTTTTTAAGTGCATACACAGAATTATTATCCAGTTCTGCAGGGGCTAAAAAATATTGCTTCTCATTTAAAGATGTTCCGGTACGGAAATGCTGAATATTTATGATGCCGCTTCCCTTGGTGCCAATCCATAAATTTCCATCGGCTTCACAAAATGCCCTCACCGATTTATTATATGGCATCCCATTTTCAGAAGTAGTGACAGTGACAAAGGATTTTGTTTTTGGATAAATTTTTATCAAGCCGTTGCCATCGGTTCCGTACCACAAAATATCTTCGCTGCCCAATGCCCATGAAGTAACCTTGATGTCCTGCATCTGTTTTGTTTCTTCTTTTAAAAAAGACGAAGATTGAAAATTCTCGTCAAACACAGCATATCCTTTGGTAGCCCATGCCAGCAGGTAATGTTCTTTATAATAAATGAGTGAGCCAATGGAGTGATCCATTTGCATCACTTGCTGTGGAGCCGAAATGCCATGTTGTATAACAAATAATTGGTCGCTGACAGTGGTAAAGAAAAGGCGGTGGTTGACATTGAAAAAATTAAGAATGGCTTCTTTTTCCCGGTAGGTTTGTAACAGCTTAAACTGCTGTTTACTTTTTGCATACACATCCAGTTGTCCGCCTGCATTTAATAACCACAACTGGTTGGTTTCATCAAAAGCAATTTTATTAGTAGCGGAATGCTGTAGTGGTAATTTGCAGGTACGAAAGCTGTCAGCTTGTTCATCATAATAACTTAAGCCGGTTTTTTGATTGAGGCAATATACTTTACCGGCAGTATCAATGGCCAGTGCATATTCCTGTTCGCTTACTTTGCTTCGCTGATACTGGTTATAAAAATAATTAAAGAACCTGCCTGATCTTTTTTCATACCTTGATATACCTTCAATAGTAGTGACCCAGATATTGCCATGCTTGTCCTCTGCCACTTGCTGTATCACATTGCTGCCAATACTTTTAAACCCGATAGCTATGGGGAGGTTTTCCTTGCTATAATTGAAAACATGAAAAATATTCCCATCATACATGTTCAATCCATCCCAGGTAGCCACCCACAATAAATTACCACTGTCTTTAAAAATATGATTGATGGAACTGTTGGAGAGCCCGTTTCGGTTATCGTAATGCTGAACAAAAAAAGGAGGATCAGTCTGAGCAAAAACTTCAAGGCAAAAACATACCTGCAAAAAGAGAAATATAAAAATCTGCAATATCCTGTTTGCCTTTGTTCGCATCAAATACAAAGCTATCTTTTAAAAAACAATAAACGCTCAATTTCACTGTCATTGGATATGAGATTGCAGAAACAATAAGTTACGCAAGAAAAGATTTTTCCTATAGCAATACATCTTGAATGAACTAAAATGTAGTAAAAAAAATGAAATTAAGTGAGAGGGAAAGTGAACTAAAAAGCCCTGTAAATAATAGATTACAGTGGCATTTTGAAGTGGTGTGAAACCTTGCTAAAGTATGCTGGTGCACTTACCCAAAATTAAACCTATCAACTTTGCCGCTTTCACTTTTGTAAAACTCAAT
>JAYTTM010000398.1:0-1810 GCA_043745055.1 Chitinophagaceae bacterium
TAGTCTCTGCAAGAGAACAGAATAAACCGCACGTACTCACTTGCCATTGGGGTTTTTGGGTGAATTTATTTTTTGAATCTCTGACCCGATTCTTCCATTCATTTCAATTTCCAACATTTAGGCCCGATATTGGCAAAGAAAAAAGACACAAATGCGCAAACGATTTGACCAACAGTTGAGCCTTGGAGCCACCCCGATAAGCGAGGTAAAGATCAGGACAAAAGGCAGGGACGAAATGCCCCCTGTGTTGGTAGCCCTGCAGACCATATTCACAAACCCCGAGCTGAACGAAAAGATATTTTCCATACTGGAGGAAAAGATCATGGAAGGAAAAAAAAATACGGGCCGCAATGGAATGGACCTGTGGCACATCCTGGTGCTAAGCGTGGTGCGCCATGCCTGCAACACCAATTGGGACAAGCTGGAATATTATGCCAACAACGATATCGGCATGCGTTCCATAATGGGTTTGCATTTCGGCACGTTCAACGATGATTTTTTATTTTTCGAATATCAAAACATACTTGACAATGTATCCTTGCTGGATGCGGAGACGCTCCATAAAATAAATGCAGTAGTCGTTGAGTACGGCATCGCGCTACTGAAAAAAAAAGAGGACGAAGCACTGGATTTGAAGACAGATAGTTTTGCGTTGGAAACCAATGTTCATTTTCCTACCGATCTTAATTTACTTTGGGACAGTTTGCGGGTAATGCTACGCTTGTTGGGCAAGCTGCTGAAAAAACAACCCCAAGTAACCGGCTGGCGCAAGCTGACCTCCATCGTGGCCACAACAAAATCCATTTACAGGTCGTGCTCTCAAGCCGTGTTCAAAGGCAAGAAAGAAGATTTTAAAAAAGAAATGGTAAGGCTTTATTTGAACCATGCCAAGGCATTGATGCACCGCGTGAACGAGTATCTGGAGAAATACCCAAATGCAGATATGCGCAAATACAACGACTATGTTTTAAAATTCACCGATCAGATAGAGCGCAGGCTGATAAAGGGACAAGTCATCCCGTCAGAGGAAAAGGTATACTCTATTTTTGAAGAGCACACCGAGTGGCTGAGCAAAGGGAAGCACGCCCCCGAGTTGGGCAACACCATTTTGATAACCACCCATCAGCACCATTTGATCCTGGACTATAAAATTTTGTACAAACAAAAAGACCCTTCACAAATAGCTCCGTTGCTGACACGTTTAAAAGCAAACTTTCCCGATCAAAAAATAGAAAGCCTGAGTACAGACAAAGGGTTTTACAGTAAGATCAACAAAGAAGATTGCCTGAGTGCGGGTATCAAAAACGTGATCATGCCAAAGAAGGGAAAGCTGAACAAAGAAGAATACGAAGCCGAGCATACCAAGACCTTCATCAGCTTGCGCAACCGCCATTCAGCGGTAGAGAGTAATATCAACATGTTAGAGCATCACGGTTTAAACCGTTGCCCTGACCGGGGCATACCGCATTATGAAAAATATGTTGCCCTCTCGGTATTGGCCTACAATCTGCACCACATCGGAAATGAACTGGTGCGGCAGCGCAGAGAAAAAGAAAGGATCGCGTGGATGCGAAAAGAATACAGGCAGGCAGCCTAAAAAAAACAGCAGACGGCAAGACAAAAAGTAAGGACTCGGTATAGCTATGTGCTGTTGCCAAAAAACAAAGCAAAAAAAGGTACCTATCGGCTTGTTGAAGACCAAATGCGAGCAGAAAAACGCAACGTGATTTTTTATTCCCAGACAAGGCTCCAAAATTTAATCGCGAAACCTGGTGCTTTTTTAAAAATGATGAGTTTTCTTGCAGACACT
>JAYTTM010000399.1:0-6581 GCA_043745055.1 Chitinophagaceae bacterium
TAATTGAGTTGTTAGAATCTATCAAATATATGTATGACAATAATTATCATTAACTATCGTTTTTTTATTTCTGGCGGTCCCGAAAGATATCTTTTTAATGTAATTGATCTTTTACAAAAAAAAGGACATACAGTTATACCTTTTAGTGTTAAGCACAATAAAAACAACCCAACCCCTTATGAAACTTATTTTTTAGATGCGATTGGTGATGGGGATGAAGTATATGCTAATGAGTATAACAAAACGAATTTTGATACGGTAAAGAAATCTTTGGGTAGAATGCTGTATTCCAAGGAAGCAAAAAAGAAGTTGAAGGTTCTAATCAAGGATGTAAAGCCGGATTTAATATATGTCCTGCATTATCAAAATAAGATTTCTGCCAGCATTTTTGAGGCGGCAGATGAGGCCAATATACCTGTTGTTGTTAGAATTTCCGATTTTGGACAAATATGTGCAAATTCATTGTTGTATAGGTTGCAGCAAAATAAAATTTGTGAAAAATGTATAAATGGAAGCAGGTGGAATGCAGTTAAATATAAATGTGTGCAGAATTCTTTTGTTTATTCTGCCTTCAAAGCTGCATCATTATCAATTGCGGAAAATATAGTTAAGATAAGGCCTAAAATAAATGCCTATGTGATTCCGTCATCATTTACAATGCAAAAACTGTCAGAATATGGCATTGAAATTAAAAAGTTAAACCATATTCCTACTTTTTTTAACCATGAAGTAATTGCAGATACATCAAGTGTAAGTTATCAACCTTTTGCATTATTTATTGGGAGAATCGTTCAGGAAAAAGGGCTTCTTACTATGGTAAAGGCTTTTGCGAATACGAATTTGAAGCTTAAAATAATTGGGTTTTCAAACAACAATTATCAACTGGAACTAGAGAAATATTTAGCGGATAAACCGCATAATATTGAGTTTCTAGGCCGAAAAAGTTTTCAGGAAATAGTGCCTTTTTTACAAACATGTGCCTTTACAATTGTACCATCGGAAACGTATGATAATTTCCCTAACACGGTTTTAGAAAGTTATGCCTTTAAAAAAGCGGTAATTGCAACTGATTTAGGAAGTTTAAAAGAAATGATTATTGATAAAGAAACAGGGTTGCTATTTAAAATGCAGAATGAGATAGATCTCCGGGAAAAAGTTACTGAATTATTAAACAACCCGGATTTGTGTGAACAATATGGCATTAACGGTCTTAAAAAGTTAGCCGACGAATATGGAGCACAGATGCATTACGAAAAGCTGATGAATGTCTTTTCCGGTGTATTAAAAAAGGATTTGCAACCTGTAATATCATAGTTAATTTTGTTGAGTTATATTAATATTCCCAAGTTTTTTTAAACTACTACGATTATAGATAACACTTACAACAAAACCCTGAAATAAGTGTCTTGGACCACCGCAAATAATTCCTTATCTAATAAATTAAACATAAAATAAAAATATACAATGACTAAAAAAAAGATTTACATCGCAGGTTCAGGCGGTATGTTAGGTGAGGCATTCTATCACCAGTTTAAAGACGAATACGAAATAAAATGCACCGATAAAGACGTGAATGAAACCTGGCTGTCTTATTTAGATTTCAGGGATTTGACAGCCTATAGAAAAGATGTGTATGATTTTAAACCCGATTATTTATTTCATCTAGGAGCCTACACCAACCTTGAATACTGTGAAGAAAATGCGGAAGATACGTATGCTACAAACACCATGTCAGTTGAAAATGCAGTTTATATTGCAAATGAACTTGATATCCCGTTGTTATACATTAGTACAGCCGGAATATTTGATGGTGCCAAAGAATTATATGACGATTGGGACTTGCCGAATCCATTGGGCGTTTATGCCAGATCTAAATATATGGGTGAAAGATATGTTGCAGAAAACGCAAGTCGCTTTTTAATTTGCCGTGCAGGCTGGATGATGGGTGCGGGCCCTAAAAAGGATAAGAAGTTTATCCAAAAATTAATGCAGCAATTAAAGGATGGTAAAAAAGAATTATTTATTGTTGATGACAAAGATGGCACACCAACATTAACACACGACTTTGCAAAGAATGTAAAGGTATTAATACAAAATGAATATTGGGGATTGTACAATATGGTTTGTGGTGGACAAACAAGCAGGCTGGAAGTGGCAGGAGAATTGCTACTGCAGCTAGGATTAAATGAAACCGTAAAAATCACCAGTGTAAAATCAGATTATTTTAAAGAAATCTATTTTGCTGAACGGCCTCCATGTGAAAGACTTGTAAACCGTAAACTGGAGTTGCGTAATGTTAATTTAATGCAGGATTGGAAGGTGGCTTTGAAACAATATATTGATCAGTATTATCAAGGATATTTAGATTAGTTCAATGGAAAAATTAAGAATAGCTGCTTTTGGAGGTTTCCGTTGTATACCTCCCAAAGCTGGAGCAGCAGGCTCCGATAAAATTGCTTTTGAGCTTTATCCAAGAATTGTTGGCAAGGGGCATACCCTTTTAGCGTATTGCAGAATTTATCCTAATGATACAGATGTGCAGCACAGTCAATACGAAGGTGTACAATTAAAATATTTTAAAACTGTTCAAAAAGCAGGCTTTGATACACTTGTACACTCTGCTAAAGCTACATTCGATGTCATTTTTCATAACACGGCAGATGTTGTTCATTTGCACAGCGGTGCTAACAGTATATGGGCTTTGCTATTAAGAGTTGCAGGTAAGCGGGTTGTTATCAGCCAGTTTGCCATGGATTGGAAAAGGGATAAATGGCCATGGTACGGTAAACTATTTTATATAATTTCAAATTACCTAACTGCTTATTGCCCCAATGCAGTTGCTTTCGACAATATTTTTACCAAAGAATATTTTGAAAAAAAATTCAATAGAAAATATAATTTCATTCCATATGGCTCTGAAGTAAAAGCACCACCAGCCAATATCGATATTTTAAATAAATTAGGTATCCTACCGGGTGAATATTTTCTCTTTGTAGGTCGTTTTATACCTGATAAAGGCCTTCATTTGCTGGTGCCAGCTTTTGAAGCACTAAATACCGGAAAAAAATTAGTTTTAATAGGAGGTTCTCCTAATCCAAACGAGTACGAGTCAACTATAAAAAATTCAAAAGATAAACGTGTTGTTTTTCCTGGTTATGTATATGGAGATGATACCAACATTTTAATGAAAAACGCTTATGCATATGTGCAGCCTTCTTTGATAGAAGGTTTGTCGCCCGTAATTCTTACTGTAATGGGTTTAGGGGTTCCGTTAATTTGCTCTGATATTATAGAGAATAAATTTATTTGTGGCGAAAATGCTACCACTTTTGTTTCGGGTGATAAAACAGACCTTCAAAAACAACTTCAATATGTTATTAATCACTCTGATGAAATAACGAAGAAAGCAACAGAAGGGGCTATAGACATAAAGGAAAGGTTTAATTGGGATACAATTACTGATCAATATATAAGTTTACTAAAAAAATAATAATAGAAGATATGCTTAAAATTGCTTTAATAGGAGCTGGAAAAATGGGGATATCCCATTTGTCTATCTTAGGTGGATATGCAGATGCAGATATTGTTGGTGTTTGCGATACCTCTAAAATGGTAACTGATTTTTTATCAAAACAAGGAAAATTCAACTGTTTTGCGGACTATAATAAAATGATTGCAGAAACTAAACCGGATGCGGTTGTTGTAGCAGTTCCAACCAAGTTTCATTATAGCATCATAAAGGAACTATTAGAAAAGAAAATTCACGTTTTTGCCGAAAAACCATTCTGCCTTAACTACGATCAAAGTGAAGAACTGGTTGCTTTAGCAGCAAAAAACAACTTGGTTAACCAGGTAGGTTATCATAATAAATTCATTGGAACTTTTAAGGAAGTTAAACGAATTGCTGAAAGTGGAGCGCTTGGCGATATTTATCATTTTATTGGTGAATCTTATGGTCCGGTAGTATTGAAAAAGAAAGCGGAAACCTGGCGGTCGGATCCTGCTGAAGGTGGCGGATGTTTATTGGATTATGCATCGCATGTGATTGATCTTTTAAATGACATTATTTCTCCTGTAAAGGCAGCAAAAGGTACTTTACTCAAATCCATTTATTCAGGAAAAGTAGAGGATGCCGTTTATTCTTTACTTGAAATGCAATCTGGCCAAACAGGCTTACTTTCAGTAAACTGGAGTGATGATACTTACCGTAAAATGTCAACCTCAGTTACTTTGGTAGGAACGCAAGGAAAATTGGTATCGGATGCTAACGAATTAAAAGTGTTTTTTAAAGAAGACAATGCCGTTACAGGATATACAAAAGGATGGAATGTAAAATACATAACAGAGTTGCAGGATAATGTTGACTTCTATTTAAGAGGAGAAGAGTATTCTGCTCAACTGGATTACTTTGTAAAAGCAGCAAAAAGAGAAGTGCCTAACAATATTAATAATTTTGCAAGTGCTGCTAATACAGATAAAGCCATTTCAATCATTAGAAATAATTCAAAATAACAAGCAATGGAAAGAATACTTTTTGGAGATAATCAGTTTTTTGCAGTTAATCATATTTCAGATAGCAAATCTCGTGAACAATCTATAAAATTTAAAGACGATAGTGCAATTATAAAAGTATTGGATGATGCTATAAATGCGGGAATAAATACTTTTATGTGCACCACACATGACAGAATTGCCAATATATGCGACATCATAAGAACTAACCCGGAAAAGTACAAAGACTTTAAAATTTTTCCCTGCATGCCTTATGCCCATAAATATGCCAATGCTGTAACAGAGTTAGGTATTGCAGGAACTTTAAAACAATACGTTCCAGGCAATTTTTTTGGGTCATTATTTAAAGGCGGTATGGCCTATTTGTCTAAAGATTATGAATCCATTATGGAATTGATGATAGACGCAGAAATGAAAATGTTTAAGGGAATTAATACGCCAGTGATATGGTTGCAAAATGTAATTACCGATTTACTATTAGGTTTAAGAGCTTACGATGTGTTAGTTGCTTTTAATAACTATATAAAAAAGAAGTACAATGCAGAGGCTGGTTTTATCACTATGAATATGCCCAAACTGGTTGAAGTGCTTGAAAAAGGCGGAGTAGATAACCCAATCATATGTGCATCCATAAACAAAGTAGGTTTTAGAATGTCGGGTGGTAGGGAAATTTACGAAGAAACATTAAAGACTAAAAAATTTAGGGCTGTGGCTATGCAGGTTTTAGGAGGCGGTGCTATTAATCCAAAAGAAGCACTTGAATATGTATGTGGATTGCCAAATATTGAGTCGGTTTTGTTTGGTGCATCATCTAAAGGAAATATTGAAAATACGGTTTCAATAATTCATTCTTTTGATAAAAAAAGTATGTTGCAAACAAATTAATTTTTTCTTTCAATACATTTTTTAATGCCTTGAATTACAAATAATAAATATGAAGATTTTAGTTACAGGCGCTGCTGGGTTTATCGGATACCATTTAGTGAACCAACTTATAAAAAATGGGTTTAAAGTGGTTGGTCTAGACTCAATTAATGACTATTACCAAACAAGCCTTAAGTATGACAGGCTTTTGGAGGCAGGTATACCTGAACAAAATATCGTTTACAATATACCTGTAATTAGTACAAAAATGGACGGATATTCTTTTATTCAACTTAAAATGGAGGATAAGGAAAATATTGAAAAGCTATTTATTAATCAGCAGTTTGATATTGTAGTTAACCTGGCTGCACAAGCGGGTGTAAGATATAGTATTACAAATCCGGCTGCATATATTGAAAGCAATATTGTAGGCTTTGCAAATTTATTAGAATGTTGCAGGCACTTCCACATAAAGCATTTTGTGTATGCTAGTAGCAGCAGTGTGTATGGTTTAAATGAAGTTATTCCCTTTTCAACAAATCACTCGGTAGATCATCCTATTAGTTTATATGCAGCTACAAAAAAAAGTAATGAACTGATGGCGCATGTTTACAGTCATTTGTATGGTTTGCCAACAACAGGATTGCGTTTTTTCACCGTCTATGGTCCTTGGGGAAGGCCAGATATGGCTATGTTCTTATTTACAAAAGCCATTATTGATGGGCAGCCTATACAGGTTTTTAACAATGGCCAAATGGAACGTGACTTTACTTATATAGATGATATTGTAGATGGGGTGATAAGAGTGGTAAAAAATCCTGCTACTGGTAATACAGAATGGTCTGGTATTTCGCCAGAAGCATCATCCTCCAGGGCACCTTACCAATTATATAATATTGGCAATAGCGCTCCGGTAAAACTCACAAAATTTATTGAGGCTATTGAGAAAAAATTAGTAAAAAAAGCAGAAAAAATTATGATGCCGATGCAGCCGGGTGATGTTTTTAAAACCTATGCAGATGTTATCGATTTACAATCCAATCTTGGTTATTATGCAAACACTTCTATTGATGAAGGAGTAGGTAAATTTATTGATTGGTATATTGAATATTTTAAAGTGGATAAAGATAAGTTAGCATCATAGACGCTTGAAATTTAACCCTAATAAAATCACATAGCTTTTATCTTGTAAATGCAATTAGACA
>JAYTTM010000400.1:0-1807 GCA_043745055.1 Chitinophagaceae bacterium
GAAAAATGAGACTACTAATCGAATAAGAAAAGAGCGTTGAGGTATCAGTGTCAAGCTCCCCTCTGCCCTTGGAGAGGGGCTGGGGGTGAGGTCAAACGAGGTACAGGGATTCCCGTTGTATTGTAGAGAGAACAAATGCCAAAAAATTATGACACTACACGAATTAAACTTACTCCCAAAAGAGCAACTCAAAGTAGAACTCTTTAAATGTTGCGGCAGCGAAAACTGGGTCAATAAAATGCTACCGTTTTTTCCTGCAGATGACATGGTAGAATTAATTTATGATGCAGAAGACCAGTGGTACGAATGTGCTGAAACCGACTGGTTAGCGGCATTCACCCATCATCCAAAAATTGGTGAAGTGGAATCTCTGTCAAAAGAATTTGCTTCAACAGCACAATCAGCAAGCAGCGAACAAAGTGCTGTAAGCACAGCAACTCCGCAAACCATTGAAGCATTGGCAAAAGCCAACGCTGTTTATCAAACAAAATTTGGTTTTATTTTTATTGTATGTGCCACCGGCAAATCTGCTGAAGAAATGCTGCATTTATTACAAGCCCGTTTGCCCAACACAAAAGAAGAAGAAATAAAAATTGCAATGGATGAACAGAATAAAATAACTCAACTACGGTTACAAAAATTATTAGCATGAGCCAGATTACCACTCATATTTTAGATACCAGCAAGGGTAAGCCAGCTTGGGGCGTTGCCATTAATTTGTACGAAAAAGTGGGCATTGAATGGATAGAGGTTGCTAAAGGCATTACCAATAAAGATGGCAGGGTAAGCAACCTGTTGAAAGAAAACGAATTATTGCCTTACGGTATTTACAAATTAAACTTCGATACCAAACATTATTTTGATGCACTCGAAATTGAAACACTCTATCCATTTGTAGAGATCATATTTGAAATTAAAACAACCCAACATTACCACATACCATTGCTACTGAATCCCTTTGGATACAGTACTTACAAGGGCTCGTAGGTGCCCCCCACTTTATCTAAGGGAGTGTTGGCCCAATCCGCTAAAGTGGGTGTTAACCCCCATCCCCTAAAGGGGAGTTATTCAACGCTCTTAAATGAATTAAAAAGGTAATCTTTGCAAAAATATATAATCTAAAAACTATCATACTCTTGCCTTACCCCCATATGGGGATGAGGGCTAATATTCAAACCCTCCGAAATGCTTTTAAGTAATATTGATTTAAAAAAACTTCGAAAATAATTATACCCTCCTAATAACTCCCCTTTAGGGGATGGGGGCAAAACTCAGCAACATGAACCAATCAATTTCTGAATACAAAAAACATTACATGTCAATTTATAAACCGTCAACTTAAAATTCTTTATAAATGCTTTTAATTAATATTAATTTAAAACAACTTCCAAAATAATTATACCCTCCGCATAACTCCCCTTTAGGGGATGGGGGCAAAACCAAACATCATGAACTTTTCCATTACCGAACAACAAAAAGAAATATTACTCGGCAGCTTACAAACCGCCAACTTAAAATTTCAACATACATACCCCGGCGATAAACCAGTTAGGCAGGCGGTTCACACCGTGTACGGCGGCGCTAACTTATTCAAAAGCGATACCACCGTAAAGATGGGAGAGATTGCCCTAAAGAGCCTTCAAAACTATGCACCCAATTTTGTGGTGCTGGCAAAAGTATTACAACTGCAAGGCCACGAACATTTGCCTCACCTGGAAAAAGATATTGAAGCACTAACAAAAAAGTTAGATGCAATGACAGAAGCAGAAAGAAAAACAGAAGCCGCATGGCTTTCTTATTCTGTATA
>JAYTTM010000401.1:0-6574 GCA_043745055.1 Chitinophagaceae bacterium
TTTTTTGATAGCGGTTCATTGTTGGGAATTAATCTGCAACAAAAATCAACCCCTTTTGTAAGCTTCAACAAGCTGTACTGCCTGCCAGGCTTCTTTTACATCATGTACCCTTAGTAAGGAGGCACCATTTAGCAAAGCGATGGTATTTAGACTGGTTGTGCCGTTGAGTGCATCTGCAGCAGTAACATGCAGGGTTTTGTAAATAGTGCTTTTCCTGGAAAGTCCAACCAGCAAAGGTGCATCCAGTATGGTAAAGGCCAAAAGGTTTTTCAATAACTGAAAATTTTGCTGAATGGTTTTACCAAAGCCAAAACCAGGGTCTACAATCACATCATTTATTCCAGCTTTTCTGCAACTATCTACTCGCCGGCTTAAATAATCGAGTACATCTGTAACCACATTTTGATAAGTTGTTTGCTGCTGCATGGTTTCCGGTGTTCCTTGCATGTGCATGCAGATAAAAGGCGTCTTTAATTCAGCTACTACATTCAACATATCCATGTCTAATGTACCGGCACTAACATCATTTACAATGCAGGCACCTGCTTTTACTGCAGCGATGGCTACGGCACTGTAAAAAGTGTCAACTGACATGATGGCTTCCGGATACTGTTGTGCAATCGCTTCAATAACAGGTATCACCCTGCTGATTTCATCAGCAGCAGAAATTTTTTTACTGCCTGGTTTAGTGCTTTGCCCGCCAATGTCCAGAATGGTTGCTCCATCTGCCAGCATAGTACCGGCCAGCGTTACAATGCTGTCCATTTCTTTTGATAAATGTCCTTCAAAAAAAGAATCAGGTGTAGCATTAATAATGCCAATAACCCCAGGCTGGTCTATCACCAATAATTTTCCTTTACAGTTAATTGTGTACATCAGCTTTAAACGGTATTTTTGAAGATAACAAAAGTATATACATTCAGTTTACTATGAACACCAATGAGCAATACGACAGGGCAGTACTTAGCTGCAAAGAAATATTTTTACATAAAGCTGTAGATTATGGCACTTCCTGGCGGGTTTACCGGATAATTTCGGTAGTTGACCAGATTTACATAAAAGCTAAACGCATCCGCACTATCCAGGAAAAAGGAGAGCAACGAATTAGCGATGATATGTTGAGTGAGTTTAAGGGTATTTTAAACTATGCTATCATTGGCCTTATTCAATTGGATATAAAGGATGAAACAGTTGAAGATTTGCCAGTGGAAACTGTAGCAAATTTGTATGCAGAGAAAGTAGCAATTGCCAAAGCACTGATGATGGATAAAAACCACGACTATGGCGAAGCCTGGCGCAGTATGAGCCAGGAAAGTTTTGTAGACCTGATATTGGCAAAGCTGTTAAGGATAAAAAAGATACTTAGTAATGATGGCAAAACCATTGTGAGTGAAGGAATAGATGCCAACTTTTTTGACATTATAAACTATGCGGTATTTGCTTTGATAATGTCATAATGAAGCACCAGTAAAAATATTAAAAGTGAAATTTGTGGCTTAAACAGTCGTTATCAATTGATGCAATTGCATTCGATTATTGAGCTTAAAAAATTTATTGTATGAAAATCTCTGTAGCTGTAGCAAGAATATTAGTTGGTGTTCTCTTTATTTTTTCGGGTTTGGTGAAGGCCATCGATCCACTTGGGTTAAACTATAAAATGCAGGAGTTTTTTGAAGTATGGGCTAGCGAAGGTTACCTGGTGATTATTGTAAACTGGATGCATAGCTACTCGTTTTTGATTACATTATTGATGATTGTATTGGAAGTGGCTTTGGGTGTAGCCCTGTTGGTTGGCTGGAGGAAAAAAACTGTGCTGAACCTATTACTTTTATTAATGTTGTTTTTTACTTTTTTAACAAGTTATGTATTGTTTAGCGGTAAAATACGCAGTTGTGGTTGTTTTGGAGATTGTATTCCACTAACGCCGATTCAAACCTTTACAAAAGACATAATTCTGCTGGTGCTGATTATTTTTCTGAAACTGAAGCAGGGATATATCAAACAGTTATTTAAAGAACTGTTGCCGCTTGCCTTGGTATTAATTGCAATTATTGCTACCGGTTTTTTACAAATGTATGTTATCGATCATTTGCCTTTAATTGATTGTCTGCCTTATAAACAGGGCAATAATTTACTGGAGCTTCGTAAAATGCCTGCTGATGCAATCCCTGATAAATTCACCTATGGATTTGTTTATGAAAAGGCAGGAGAGAAAAAGGAATTTGCGGTAACAAGCCTGCCCGATAGTACCTGGAAATTTGTAGAGCGTAAAGAAACGCTTGTGCAAAAGGGAGTGAACAATGCGCCTAAAATAAATGATTTTATTTTAGCTGATTCTTCTGGTGCGGATTCTACAGAAACGATTTTAAGCAAGCCTGCTTATTATTTATTTTTTGTTAAAGAGCTGGAAGGTGAGGGTGAAAAATGGATAAGTGTGTTTACAGATATTGCCAAAAAAGCTAAGCAACAAAATATGCCGATTTATATTGTTACTGCTGATACAAAAAATGTAAAGGCATTTATAAATGAGCAACACAACTTCAACTTACCAGTGTATACCTGCGATGGCATAGCGATTAAAACTGCTGCGAGGGCCAATCCAACTATTTTTGTGATGAAGGGGCCAGTGGTGCAACAAAAGTATAGCTGGGCAAATATGAAAGTGCTGGTGCAATAACAACGGCTGGGGGATTTTATGACATTAAATCAACAGGATATAAATGCTGGTTACAAAATGGAGGTTAATCATCCTATCATTCCCATTACTCATGGGTTTCTGGCATAATACCTCATTACTAACATAGAATGTACAAATTTTTGCTGGTTACAAGGCTCTTTGTTATTTCTGTGGGTTTTAAAAAGACATCAGCTTTTAAACCTATGCCGGATTATTATTTCAAGCACTTTATAAGCTATTTTACTATTTCTTTCGTAAATGAGGGTAGTCATTTTATTGTTTATTAATCATTCGTTTAAACGGGATTATGCCAATTAATAGCTCAAATCGACCGCTTACTAATTTTTTCTAATTCAATTGGACGACGCATCTTACATTCGCTTTGGTTTTTCATAGGATATTGGATTTTAAAACGGGCTGGATTTCTATCCTGGCCCTTTTTTTTGCTAATAACAATCCCGCTGCCTTTTATTTTGCTGGTTGGGTACTAGTAATATTGTCATTGCCACCTATAAGCTAGTCATGTAAAACTTTATTGGCTTTATCAATATAAAACACTTTATCACTTTTCATTACCCTTGCCTCGTTGTTTGCAAAATTATCTACAAAACCATACTGTGCCTTAATAACCCAGTCTCCTTTTTTATCAATAAATCCCCAGTTTCCTTTTAAATTGGCAGCCGGTGCTAGTCCTTCAGTAAAAGACCTTGCATTTGAAAACAGAAATGGAATTACCACCTCGCCGGATTTGTTAATGTACCCGTATAAACCTCCTTTTGCCACTACTGCAAGGCCACTATCGAAACTTGAAGCATCATCAAAGACGCCTTCAGTAATGGCTTTACCGGTGCTATCAAGGTACATCCATTTGCTTTCTTTTTTTACCGCTACCATGCCTTCATTAAAAGTGAGGCCTTCACTGTACAATAAAGGTATAACTTCTTTGCCCTGCTTATCAGCATACCCAATCTTTCCATTCTTACTTACTTTTGACAAACCACAAATACAATCATCTACAAAATCGTAATTCTTTTCCCATTTTTGAGCATGTAATCCCGTTGCAGAAAAAATCATGATTAATAAGCATATACTTTTCATAACCGTATGTTTTTAAAATGTATAATTTTTTTATATTCAAAATTACAAACAGGCTATTTTGGCAACTATGATTATGCTTAGTAATATTTATGACTGTGCTTAGTTTATGAGGCCTTCTCCTTTATTGACTTTTAAGATTCCTTTTATCAGTTTTTCATCACCGGCAATTCAATATAAGTTGGATATTGAGCCGAGAAATATATACGTTGTTCTGCCTTTATGAAATCTGTTTCTTTTGCTTCAAAGATATTAGGAACAAATTTTTGTGGGTTTCGGTCAATGATGGGGAACCAGCTGCTCTGTACTTGTATCATAAGATGATGTCCTTTTTTAAATGTATGATTGATGTTGTGAAGATCAATTACAAATTCTTCTTGCTTTCCTGATATGAGCGGGGTTGGATTGCTAAAACTTTTTTTGAACCTGCCCCGAAACACCTCCATTGCAACAGGCAGATGAAAGCCACTCATAGTTAAATTTTCTTTGTCAAACTCAGAATAAACATCTATAAGTTTCACCACCCAATCGGCATCTGTACCAGTTGTACTGGCAAATAAATGTGCCATAACCTTTCCTGTTACAGTTAAGTCGTTCTGTAATGAATCCATCATAAAACTCACTACATCCGGTCTTGAATAAACAAAACGCTGATCTTCTACCTGCCATTGACCCCAGCGGCTTGCCTGTCCATAAGTAGCTTCAATGGGAAGTGTGCGGTAGGGAACAGGCTTTTCGGGATTGCTGATGTAACTTACAAAACCTGTTGAAGCAGTTGGTTTAGCAAAAGAACTGCTGTTTTTGTTGCCGGCATACAATCTTTTTATAGTTGCTTTTTTTGGAGGCCATGTATTGTAAGTTTTCCATTGATTGCTACCGGTTTGAAAACAATAAGCTTCTTCAAATTTTCCATCTCCAATTCCTTTTAGCCAGTAATCAAACCATTTTTTTTGCAATGCCTGAAACCATGCAACTGTATTGCTTCCAAAGTCGATTTTGCCCAAACTATCTGTATAACCTTTTGCCCATTGCCCATGATTCCAGGGGCCTAATACAATATGGTTATAATTAGCTTTATCTTTTTTCTCCATGTGTTGATACATCAATTGAGGACCATTGATGTCTTCCTGATCGTAATAACCTCCTACATGCAACTGCGGTATTTCGGCTTTGGCCACGTAACTAAGGGTAGAATTTTTTTGCCAGAAACTATCATAATTTGGATGTTTTACAAAATCATTCCAGGTAGGTATTTTGCCGTGAAAATATTTGTCGTTTACATTTTTTAATGATCCCAGTTTTCTGTACCAATCGTACAAATCAAACTGCGGAAATGGAAAATCGCTGTCGGTGTTTTTATCATACTCTACTTCATAGCTGTATTCCATTCCATAACTTAAACGAAAGGCACCATTGTGATGAAAGTCATCACCCAAAAACAAATCTCCCATACAGGCCTGTTCAGATGAAGCTTTCAATGCAGGATGCGGATCTACCGCACCCACTAATGCAAGCCAACCAGGGTAGGAGACACCAAAGATGCCAGCTTTGCCATTGTTCCCTTTCAGGTTTTTTACCAGCCAGTCAACCGTATCATATGTATCAGTGCTTTCGTCTATTGCACTTTTATTTGTGAGATGTATAATGGGCTGGTGAATCTGCATGGTACCTTCACTTTTGTATTTACCCCGTATATCCTGAATCACTAAAAAATAACCTTCTGCCAACATGCTGCCATAGTTAGTACCAAACAAAGATAGACTCAATGCTGAGTCATTGGCAATGCTGCCAGGGTTAGCTCCATAAGGTGTGCGTTGCAATAAAATAGGTACATCATGCTTTTCATCTACCGGAGAAAAAATTACTGTATGCAGTTTAATACCATCTCTCACGGGTATCATTACTTCACTTTTTTTGTAGTAATGAATGCTGTCAGTTTGTGCAGCTAATCGACTGCCGATATGTACTATTAATAGTACAAGAAAAAATTTCTTCATGTGCGTGGGATTGATGTAATGTGATTAACTAAAGATAGGGCTTTATTTAAAAGCCTGCCTGGCCTGAGGTTAAATCAATTTTAAGGATAAAGCGGCTGGTACAGCATACTAAAAAGGTTGTGAATCTTGTAAGAGCTACAAATTTTTAGTAATAAATAATATTTACTTGATAATGGAACGTTCGAGTATTTGCCAAGGCAGGGGATTTATTGCTTGCCTGCCCTGCACAAATGCTGATTAAAAAACTAAAAATGGAGAAAATAATTAAAAGCCAAATTATTAACGTACAGCCGAAAATGAGGCTGATAGAGAACTAAAGCCGAAGTTAACAACGGCCAGCGCTGCTTTTGCAAATATTTTTGTTAGGCGTAGTTTTTTTTCGTCATTGCTTTGGTTTCCGAAATATATCCACCATTGTCTGTGGATCAATGCTGTCCATGTCTACAAGTTTTAACGACTTAACCATTTTAAGAGTGCATGTTTTATACTCTTGAAAATGAGGTGTTTTTAAATGTGCCTCATAAGCTTGTCGATTCGTATAAATTTCTAAAATACGAATCTGCGTTGGGCTGTCTTTTTGATACATTGGATAAATAGCGATAACTCCTAGCTCTAATTGAACTGATGCTCGGGATTCTTCTTTAAGAATAGCATTATATTCTTTAAGGTAATTTGAATCTATCTCTATTTCTGACAAACGAATCATCATATTTTCTGATTGAGCTAAAACCCTGTTGTATGTGAAGTTTAAAAGGAAGATTATTAAATATTTCATTTCTTGGCAGGTTATCAAATTTATAGTATT
>JAYTTM010000402.1:0-6570 GCA_043745055.1 Chitinophagaceae bacterium
AGAAGTCCGCAAAAATTAAGCTGGAGCGAAATGGCAACGCTGGCTGTATTGCCCAATGCTCCCTCGTTGGTGCATCCCGGTAAAAACCGGAGCAGGTTGTTGAAAAAGCGAAATGGTTTACTTGATAAATTACGTACTGCAAAAAAAATAACCCAGGTAGATTGCGATTTGGCTAAGCTGGAGCCATTGCCTGGTGCGCCTTTGCCCTTGCCGCAGGATGCCATACATTTATTTCAGCGGTTTAAAAAAGAGAGTAAAGATGCTGAAACAGCAACACAAATAATTACTACCATTGATGGTAATTTGCAAAAAAATGTAGCCAATATTTTACAACAGCATCAAGCCTTTTTTAAAGGCAATGGCATCAACAATACCTGTGCTTTGGTGCTTGATGTGGAAACAGGAAACGCATTGGCTTATGTTGGTAATATTAAAGATAAGGCCAATAAGGAAATGGAAAGCGATGTAGATGTTATAGCAGCGCCCCGAAGCCCCGGCAGTGCATTAAAACCAATTTTGTACGCCGCTATGTTGAGTGATGGATTGATATTGCCCAACAGCCTGATTGCTGATGTTCCCATGCAGATTGGCAATTATGCTCCTCAGAATTTTGATAAGGGGTATGATGGAGCTGTACCAGCCGCCAATGCCCTTGCCAGAAGTTTGAATATACCTGCAGTAAAATTATTACAGCAATACAAGTACCAACGTTTTTATGAAACGCTGCAACAATGCGGTATTACAACACTTAACCGGAGTGCAGATACGTACGGCCTCAGTTTAATTTTGGGTGGTTGTGAAATTAATATGTGGGATTTAGCGGGTGTTTATGCATCCATGGCAAGAACGTTAAATCATCAATCCATTAACAAGGGCGAAATGGATGCGGAAGATTTTCATCCACCCAACTATTGGTATAAAAATGATCAATCGGGAAATTTAAAAAAGTCTTCAACATTTGAAGTTGCCAACCTAACTACAAGCGAACAGGGCTCTGCCCATAATAGTTCCAACCCCCCTTTAGGGGATGGGGGTACTGGGGTTCCACTTGATGCTACGTCCATTTACTTCACCTTTCAGGCAATGAAAGAAGTAATGCGGCCGGGTGAAGAGGGTTTGTGGCAGCAATTTGCATCTTCACAAACCATTGCGTGGAAAACCGGTACCAGCTTTGGTTTTAGAGATGGATGGGCAATTGGTATAACACCCAAAAATGTGGTAGCGGTATGGGTAGGTAACACCGATGGCGAAGGCCGGCCAGGATTGATTGGCATTAAAACCGCAGCTCCAATTTTGTTTGATATCTTTCGGTTGTTACCATCGGTAAATTGGTTTGCAAAGCCGAAATATAATTTTAGTTATGTGCCCGTGTGCAGGCAAACCGGCTTTAAAGCCAACCTTGATTGTGAAGCTATTGACACTTTGTTTATGCCGGTGAATGGTAATAAAGCACCGCTTTGTCCGTTTCACAAAATGATTAACCTTGATGCCACCGGAAACTTTCGGGTAACAGCCGAATGTGAAAGTCCAACTTCCATGCAACATAAAAGCTGGATGATTTTATCGCCAGCCATGGAATTTTATTATAAACAAAAAACGGCTGATTATAAAGTATTACCTCCTTTTAAAGCGGGTTGTGCATTTGCAGAAACCGGTAAAGCCATCGAAATAATTTATCCTGTTGCAGGTGCAAAAATTTATGTGCCACTGGAAATTAACGGGGAAAAAGGCAAAACTATTTTTACCGCAGCTCACCGCAAAAGTGGCGCAAAAATTTTCTGGAGTCTCGATGATAATTTTGTAACCACTACACAAAATTTTCACCAGGTAGCGCTGAATCCTAACGTGGGTAAGCATTTGATAACACTGGTGGATGAAAATGGGGTAAGCGTATCAAGGGAGTTTGAAATTATTGAGAAGGAGTGAGAAGATGTTTGAGTGAATTGAAATTGTATTAGCCAACCCTGATAGCGGTTCTGTAAATTAGAAAATCATTGCTAATTTTAAAGCTGTTATTTCCTCAGTAACACGGCATTGCGATTCTGTAAATTTGAAAGCATTTGCTACTACAACCGCCGACAGGGTTTGCAACCGCTGTGGGGGTTGAAGAGAAATTAAATCAAGCACTTTTTATTAGAGGCCGTAGCAATATTCGTTTGCGAAGTAAATGCCTTACCCTTTAAATTATTTTAAGAAAGGCGATCCAAATAACGGCTGCTCCATAACAAATATTGGAATAAAAGATTCATCAGGGAACTGAGTTTGAACGGAGCGTCGCCACTGAAGATCAATCAGGGTAATTGGCTGGTATAAAAAGAATTTAAAAACTTTGTTATAAAAAATCTGCCTACATTTAATAGAATATTTTACATCTATAAAATTGTACAGTTATGGCTTTAGAAATGGTGGATGATCCGCAAGACCAACAAGATTATAATGAGAACAACAATAGTGGCGGTGGCGGCAGAGGCGGCGGTGGTGGCGGTGGTGGGTTGCTTAGTTTTATCCCTTTGTTGTTTACACTTTTCCGTGGTGGTGGTAAAGGTTCTATATTTATTTTATTGCTGGTGGCTGGTGGTTATTTTTTGTTGCGGAACCAATCCTGTGGTACGGTATCCAATGCAGTCTCCGGGTTTGCAAGGGGTGGTGTGCTTGATCCCAATGAGTTTAAAAAAGCAGGCGTTTACGAAGGCCTTGCAGATGATAATACCAAAAATCCTTTACCTGAAGCGGTATCCCTCAGGCGCTTTGCACCCGACCGTCAGAACCAGGGCAAGCAAGGCTCCTGCGTTGCCTGGAGCAGTGTGTATGGAGCCAGGAGTATTGTTGAAAGTGCCAGCACAGCTGCCAATCCAAACAGCGTGGCTTTTAGTCCGGCATTTGTTTACAATCAAATTGGGTTGGATGGTTGTCAGGGTTCATATATTTTAAAGGCCATGGAATTTATGACCAATAAAGGCGCTGTTCCATACAACGATTTTCCTTACGATGAAAATGATTGCAGCCGCCAGGCCACCAGCACATTGATGAACAATGCAACGCAAAATCGGATGCATGGTTTTAATCGTTTAACCGAAGGCGATGCTGTTTCCAATATTAGTTTCAGGGCTATAAAAGAACATTTGGCAAAGGATGCGCCGGTGGTAATTGGTATGATGGTTGGCGGAAGTTTTATGCAGGATATGCTGGGACAAAAAGTATGGCATCCAACCAACGAAGACTACAGTCAGGTAGGCTTTGGTGGTCATGCTTTGTGTGTGATAGGCTATGACGATAGGTTGGAAGGTGGTGCGTTTGAAATAATGAACAGCTGGGGGCCGGAGTGGGGCGAAAATGGAATTGGTTATATACGCTATGGTGATTTTAATAAGTTTGTAAGAGAGGCGTATGGTATAGATCCCATGCCCAAACGTGGCGCTGCACTCAACATAGATTTTGAATGTAGCATCGGGCTGGTAAACAACGATACCAAACAATACATTCCATTAAAAGCCAACAACGGAAATACCTTTGCAACCAGCACACCTGTCCGCAAAGGAACTAAGTTTAAAATTGAAATAAAAAATGCGGTGGAGTGCTATATTTATTTGTTTACGCCCTCCACCACGGGCAGTAGTTTTGTGCTGTTTCCCTACAAGCCCATTCACTCGCCTTATTGCGGCATTACCGGCACCAGGTTGTTTCCACGCAAAGAATCTATCCGTGCAGATAGCATTGGCAACAAAGATTTTATGGGTATTGTAGTAAGTAAGCAGGCACTTGATTACAAGGCCATCAACGAAGCCATCAACAAAAGCGCACAGGCTTCTTTTGCAGCAAAGCTGAATGAAGTAATCAGCAGCGCTTCCATTAAAAATGTACAGTACACTAACACCAATACCGGTACCATTTATTTTAAGGCGGATGCTACAGAAAAAAATAACGTAGTGGGTTGTGTGGTGGAGATTGATAAGCAGTAGGGCGCAACCCCATCCTCTAAAGGGGGGAAACGAGATTTTTAGGCGGGGTTGTATACTTAAAGTTTTGCTAACCTATCACCAACAATAATTGCCAAATGACAACTGCTGATCGTTTTATTAAACTGGTGCAACATCCAATAAAATTCAACCTGTTTTTATTGACCAAATTGCCCAGTGCATTTATTTGCGGCGTACGGGTAAAATCAATCAGTGAAGAAAATGCAGTGGTAACTGTACCTTACAAATGGCTTAGCCAGAACCCATTTAAAAGTACCTATTTTGCTTGTTTGGCTATGGCTGCAGAACTGAGTACCGGCCTGCTGAGTATGACAAATACCTACCAGCGCCAGCCTGCTATTTCAATGCTGGTTACCGGGCTTGAAGCCAGCTATTTTAAAAAAGCAACTGATACCACTTTCTTTACCTGCGAAGATGGAGCTGCTATAAAAAACTGCATTGAAGCAACTATCAAAACCGGAGAAGGGGTTTCCATAAAAGCCAAATCAACCGGCAGGAATGCAGCGGGGGAACTGGTGGCTGAGTTTTATATTACGTGGAGTTTTAAAGCTAAGGGAAGCAAGTAGAATTAGAAAAAAAAGTATTAACTATTTGTTCGCATAGTCTTTACCCAATTGAGCTAAATTATATTTACTTTTTTTTCTTGATAAAAAAAAGTAACAAAAAAAATCAAGGCTGCGAATAAAAAGGCTGAAATTTTTCACATCAGCCTAAAATCAAGGAACTCGCCACAAGCATTCAATAATTTATAGGTTATGCTGGCTCAAACAGCCTTGATTTTTTAACGGCTAATGTGAAAAATTTCTAGCACTTTTTATTCAAGGCCATAACTAGCCTTCGTTTGCGAATGGAATAGTTAATCCTAATAAAAAAATACCGTGGGAAAGTTGGCAGTTGGTATGCCGTACAAGAGGGCGATGCAACAATGCTGCTCATTGCTTTTATGTCTGGACTCCAAAATATATTTTGTTCGCATACCAAATTTTTTTTTCTTTACTATAGTTAAAGGTTAGGCTTCTTTTCTCAAACTTTCACTAACTTACCCATCACTAAATTTTGTAACAATGAAAATTGCTTTCCACGGCGCAGCCCGTACAGTTACCGGCTCCAAGCATTTGCTCACACTTAATAACGGCAAAAAATATTTACTGGATTGTGGCATGTTTCAGGGCATGGGGAAAGATACTGATGCCATGAACAGGGTGTGGGGTTTTAAACCTGCCGAAGTTGATTTTCTTATTTTATCGCATGCTCATATTGACCACAGCGGGCTTATTCCCAAGCTGGTAAAAGATGGTTTTGAGGGTAAGATTTTTTGTACGCCAGCCACCAAAGCCCTAACAGCTGTGCTTTTGGAAGATTCTGCCGGCATACAGGAAAATGATGTAAAATATGAAAACAAGCAACGGGCACAACAGGGCTTGCCTTACCTGCGCCCTTTGTACGAAACGCAAGATGCCATTAATGCTATGAGGAATTTTGTGGAGGTTGAATATGGCAACTGGCATACTATTGATGAAAATATAGAATTGATGTACACTGATGCCGGTCATATAATTGGCAGCGCTGCTTTACATTTAAAAATAAAGGAAAACGGGGTTGATAAACGCCTTACATTTAGCGGTGACGTTGGTAGATACAGGGATGCTATTTTACGGTCGCCGGAAGTGTTTCCACAGGCGGATTTTATTTTATTGGAATCTACCTATGGCAATAGTCTGCATGATTTAAATACCACTACACCCGATCTGTTGCTGCGTTGGATAGAAAAAGCCTGTCTGCAAAAAAAAGGCAAACTCATTATACCCGCTTTTAGCGTGGGCCGTACACAGGAAATTTTATATGCACTTAACCAACTTGAACTGGAGCGGAGATTACCGGATCTGGATTATTTTGTTGATTCGCCCCTAAGTGTTGAAGCAACGCAGATTCTAAAAAATTATCCAGCCTATTTTAATAAAACCATACAAAAAATTTTGCAGGTAGATCAAGATCCATTTGGTTTTAAAGGATTGAAGTTGGTGAAATCTGTAGAAGAATCTAAGTTGCTCAACTTCCGAAATGGTCCGTTGGTAATTATCTCTGCAAGCGGTATGGGAGACGGCGGCCGGGTAAAACATCACATCAGCAATAATATTGAAAGTAGCCGTAATACTATTTTATTCAGCGGTTATTGCGAGCCAAGAAGCGTGGGTGGCAAACTTTTAAATGGCGTTAAGGAAATAAAACTATTCGGAATAATTCATGAAGTAAATGCTGAAATTGCGGCCATCCGAAGCATGAGTGCTCATGGAGATTATGAAGACCTTTGCCAGTTTCTTGCCTGCCAGGATCCTAAAAAAGTAGAGCGCCTGTTTTTAGTACATGGTGAATATAAAGTACAGCAGGCTTTTCAGCAACGGCTAATAAACAAAGGTTTTTCTGATGTGGAAATCCCTGAGATGCATGCGGAGATTGGGTTGGGGTAGATGCTGCAAATAATTTGAACAAAGCTGATAACTTTTTAAAAGGTTATCAGCTTTGTTATTAAGAATAAAATCCGTTAGTACGTTCCACTTTGGTCTTTTAAAAAATTACACAAACGGCTGGCTGA
>JAYTTM010000403.1:0-1803 GCA_043745055.1 Chitinophagaceae bacterium
ATTTTAAGCCGTTCCTTTCTATTGGCTTGTGGGGTACCCATAAATAGTGCCCGCTTGCCATAAACTACAAAATCGAGATTGGTAATGTCTGTTTTATAACCATTGGCAATGAATAAATCTTTCCATCCATCGTTATCAAAATCGGCAAATAGCGGCGCCCAACTCCATTCGGTTGCATTTACGCCGGACAGCTGAGAAATCTCACTGAAACTTCCGTCGCCATTATTTAACTGAAGTGAGTTTCGAATGTATTGTGGGGCGTAGTTTAACCGCAAACTATTTTGAAATTCATCGTATCGGTTTCCGCCAATGGTTAATTTCCAGCGTTTGTTGTCGGGGGGTAGCATATCAACCGATATCATATCTTCAAAACCATCATTATTAAAATCAGCCACATCGTTACCCATGGCATTATAAGTTTGATGGCGCATGTATTGTTTGGCTTTATTGGTAAATGTACCGTTGTGATTATTTATCCAAACCAAGTCATTTGTAATAAAATCGTTGGACACATATATATCAGGCCAGTTGTCATTATTAATATCACAAATAGAAAGACCAAGTCCAAAACCCTCTACCGTAACTCCTGCTTCTTTCGACACATCAGTGAAAGTAAGGTTACCATTATTTTTATAAATCTTCCCTGTGGTTGAAGATGATTCAATCGAATCTTTTTTTATTTCCCGTGCATTATTCCGGTTATAGTTTACAAAGGAATTGCGCATGAGGTACATGTCTAAATCCCCGTCTTTATCATAATCAAAAAAAGCCGCCTGTACGTCGTACCCATCATCATCAAGCCCCATTTTAGCGGCCGACTCAGTAAAAGTGTTATTACCGTTGTTGATAAAAAACAAATTTTTCCGTTCGGAGGGGGGAGTAAATTTATTGCCAGATTTGCAGACATAAATATCCTGGTATCCATCCTGGTTTATATCAACCACTGCCGCTCCATAGCACCAGCCTTGTGTTGTAATTCCTGCTTTTTCAGTAATATCTTCAAATTGCAGGTTGCCCTTATTTAGATAAAGCCTTGCTGAAACCATATTACCTGTAAAAAAGATATCTTGCAACCCATCGTTATTAATATCTACAACAGCCACACCGGCTCCATTAAACATATACTCAAAATCTAAAACAGTAAGGCTATCAGAATAGGTGAGTTTATTGATAAATTGAACACCGCTTTTTGAAACGGGTACCTCGTTAAAAAGTGTTTTGGATTTGTTACAAGAAAGTATCACCGACAATAAAAACACCGTACCAATACTTTTCAAAAAAGCAATTTTTTTACGCATTGAATAAAAATGAATTGAAATATGTTACTGTTATAAATCTATAAGCACAACAACAGGCAGATTGATCTGCCTGTTGTTGTGCTTATAGAAAAACTTGTTTATGTTATCAATTTAAAAACTTGAAAAGCCGGTAGAAAGTCAGAAAACTAGTTTTGTACCAGCCCACCGTGGTTTCTATCTATTTCATCCTGAGGGAAAGGGAAGATTTTTGCCCCACCAATATTCCAACGGATCATGTCAAAATAACGGGCTGGTTCAAAACAAAGCTCTTTTTGTTTTTCTTTTTGAAGTTGCGTTATTGTAGCTCCAGCCAAATTACTTAACCCAGCCCTGTTCCTTGTTTTGTTGATACAGGCATCAGCAGTTTGATAAATACTTATGCCTTTAGGCGCACCACCACTTAACAAAGCTTCGGCATGTAATAACAATAATTCAGAAAACCTGAAAAAGCGTTCATTGTTAAAGTCAACACCATTTCTATAATCTTTCAATTCCGTATTTTTAA
>JAYTTM010000404.1:0-1803 GCA_043745055.1 Chitinophagaceae bacterium
AATACAATGCAGTTGGCAAAAGCAAGTACAGTGAGCATAATAGCTACATCGGCTTTAAGGTGGGTACCTGCTTTGGTGGCGGACGGTATAAAAAATAACATGCTCAATTTTATCAAATAGTATTTGGATGCTGTGGTTATTATGCATTCATATCGTAATAAAAGATTGTTGAAGCCAATGTTTGTGGCTGTTTTGTCTCCTTCTGAAAAAAAGAATATTGTCCTGATTTGTTCTGATTATTCCAATGATTTAATTTCTGTTAATATGATTATTACCGTCGTGTTACCAATATTTTCAACATAATGTTTACCAGCATAATCCCTCCATGATGCTGTTCCTGTTTCTTCATCCGCAATAATTGTCTCCCCATTTTCAAGATATACTTTTAGTTTTCCACCTGAAACAACATAGGATGATTTAGCAGGGTGAGTATGTGGCTTATCTTTTTGTCCTGGTTGAAGAGCGTATTCAAGCACTCTTACATGTTCGTTTTCTAAAAGAATTTTGAAATTGGCAGGAGAATACTTTAGTGCGTCTATATTTACTTTAATCGTATCACCTCTTTCTGATTTTAATTTTTTTAGAGTGTCATTTAAAGTGTTAAGATCTTTATACTGTGTTGATTTTGGATTTTGATTGCACGAACTGATTAAATAACAAATTGCAATAAGAGAAATTAATTTTGTCATATTCATAGTTGTGCTTTGTTGACATTGTAAAATGCAACGCTGTTATTTAAAATATAGCCGCTAACAAATTTAATGCAGCCAAAATAGCTTTATAAATTGATGATGATTCTATTTAGCCAACGCATGCAATAATTCCAACCCAGTACTGGTACGGGGCTTAAAGCCATTCCATGTTTTAGGATTAGATTGTTCAGGTAAGTCCAGGTATTTGCCATAATCCTTTTTCTTTAAATAAATACCAGTAAATGCTGTAACAAAATGCTGATTGATATTATTGATCCGGTACTCGTTCCAGGATGGGTCTGCATAATGATAATATTCATCGAAAGCTACACCCGCTTTTAAAGAAGCTGCCGGCGGAGGATTAGGTGCTACATTATGCCTTGCATTTATATAGGTTAAAAGATACCGGTTTGCATTTACAGCGCCTTTATAAATGGCTTTAATGCCGTCTTCATAGCCAGATACATCATCCAGGCTGCCTGCAATAAATAAGGTAGGAACTTTTAAGCCTACCAACCCTGCAGAATCCCATACGCCCCGCTGCATGCCCCATGGTGCAAACGCTACCACAGCCTTAATTCTTGAGTCATAAGAAGCTTTAAACTCAGCGTTATCAGTAGTTCGTACACTAATTGCATTGCTTCCACCAGTCATTTGGCTAAAGGCACCTGTTAGCTTGGAACTATACCCAGCGCCTGCAGCATTCAGCACGCCATAACCGCCCATTGAATAACCGATTAATGCGGTGTTATCCGCATCTGCCATACCGGCTAAAAAACTTTTGCTATCTGCTTTGGCCAAAGCTGCTACCTGGTTTAAAACAAACAATATATCTTTTGGCCGGTTAAGCAAAGTGCTTTGAAATCCGCCTCTGTCGCTGTAGGTAGATTCAGTGTGGTTTATGGCAACTACCACATAACCCTTAGATGCAAGATTTTCGGTGAGGTAGGTCATCAATAATTTTGAACCAACATAGCCATGTGATATAATGATTAAAGGGAATTTACCAGCTGAAAGATCTGGCGCTGCATTGCGCAAAGCCCTGCCGGTAAAAGAAAATGGAATCAATGGCCTGGTACTATCTTTAAATAAACCCAATGTTGCGTTATAC
>JAYTTM010000405.1:0-6553 GCA_043745055.1 Chitinophagaceae bacterium
CAGCAACTGATCCATTCTTTGCTCCTTTTAAAGATAAAAAATTCAGGGGCAATATGAATACCACCATTATTAAAACAAAGAAAGGAAAAACAATGATGCTGCAACACGATGTAACTTCTCCAAGGCCTTACTCCAGGATACATTTGATCAGCGGTACTAAAGGTATTGCCAGCAAATGGCCTGAACCGCAGAAGATATCTTTTGGTGAAGGCTGGATTGATGAAGCTGAATACAAGAAACTGGAAGAGCAATTTACTCCGCCTATTGTAAAACATATTGGTGCAATTGCCAAAAATGTTGGCGGCCATGGCGGCATGGATTTCATCATGGACTGGCGACTGATTGATTGCCTTCGCAACGGATTGCCACTTGATGAAGATGTATACGATGCAGCACTGTGGAGTTGCATTGCACCACTTAGTGAAAAGTCAGTTGCCAACCGTTCGCAGACAATGAATATACCCGATTTTACAAAGGGTAACTGGAAAACAAACAAACCGGTTAATCTAACGTTGGATGGTGGAGGAAATACCACCATAAGGGCTATAAAAGAGGAAGGAAGTAACCAGTTGAATGTTCAATAAGAGCAAACAAAATATTATTCATTTACGTACCCGGCTAATTACCGGGTATTTTTTTACGTTCTGTAAATGAATATTTTTACCGGACTGTTTTTTGTTATAGTAGTTTCCTTTATTTATTCCACTTGATTTGGATTGCGAATTCGAGTGATTATAACTTCCCGCTGATTTGATCGATAAAATATATCGATTGGATGCAGAGAAAAGGTTTAGCAGGCTAACAAAAAAATAAAGCCATCGGTTTAACTCTGGATTATATTTTAGGACCACGTAGATATAGAGGGGGTGGCGGGCGGGTTTTATTTTAATGCCTTATGCAACACTGGTAAAAGGTGCAAGCGCTTGTGTATTGTTTTATTTTTTTTCTTGCCTATTTTTGGTTTGTAATTATAAAAGCTAATTTGTAAATGTATTCTTAAACTCTCCGTACAATGTCCACTTCTTTTTGAAACTAATTATTACAATCATGAAAAAAATTAAACTGACTATACTTTTCATTTTATGCTGCATTGTATTAACATATGCCCAGGAAAATAAAATAAAAATTGTTTTGCAAAACAATGAAAAGTGGTGGTGTGGAATTATCAATCATGGACAGTTAATGCCCTTCTCTGCTCTCACAAAATATTCCAATGATATTTTGGGTAACAATGAAGGTAACCAGGTGCAGCCTTTGTTGCTTTCCAATAAGGGAAGGTATATATGGAGTGAGGAGCCATTCCAATTTTCGATTTTAGATGGTGAAATAAACGTTGCTGGTTTGGGGGTTTTAGACACAGGCAAAGCAGGCTCAACGCTTAAAGAAGTACAGCAATTCGTTCGCAAAAAATATTTTCCGGCAGATGGTAAAATGCCCGACTCGCTTTTGATCACAAAACCCCAATACAACACGTGGATAGAACTCAATTACAACCAAAACCAGGAAGATGTATTAAAGTACGCACATGCCATTATCAACAATGGATTTGAACCTGGTGTGCTGATGATAGATGACACCTGGCAGGAAAATTATGGAGTGTGGGATTTTAATCCCAGAACATTTCCTGCACCAAAGAAAATGATGGATGAATTACATGGTATGGGATTTAAAGTAATGCTGTGGGTTTGCCCCTTTGTAAGTGCAGATAGTAAAGAATACCGGGAACTTTCTGCAAAAGGTGGCTTGTTAAAAGATAGTAAGAACAATGGTGAATCTTTGATGGTAAAATGGTGGAATGGTTTTTCTGCAGAACTTGATTTTACAAACCCGGTTGCAGTAAATTGGTTCCAGGGCCGCTTAGATTATTTACAAAATATGTATGGTGTTGATGGTTATAAATTAGACGCAGGAGACTTTGAATATTATCCGCCAAATATTATTTCTATGAAACAAATTACGGCTAATGAGCATAGCCGGTTATTTGCAACCATTGGATTAAAATATCCTTTAAATGAATACAGGGCTTGTTGGAAAATGGGTGGCAAACCACTGGTACAAAGGTTAAGGGATAAAGCGCATAACTGGGTTGATATAAAGACATTAATACCGGATATGTTATTGCAGGGACTTGTTGGCTACGCCTATGCATGCCCTGATATGATTGGTGGCGGAGAAATCAGTTCATTTTGGGGTGAAAAAAATAACCTCGATCAGGATTTAATTGTACGCTCTGCCCAATGCCATGGTCTGATGCCAATGATGCAGTTTTCAGTAGCGCCCTGGCGTGTGCTGGATAGTGTACATTTTAATGCCATTAAAAAAGTGATTGCAGTAAGAAATAAATTCGTGCCTGTAATTATGGAATTGGCCAAGGCTGCCGCTGTTACCGGCGAGCCAATTATAAAATACCTCGACTATGTATTTCCCAACCAGGATTTTGCTTCTGTTAACGACCAGTTTTTATTGGGAGACAGCATCATGGTTGCACCCATGCTTGACAATAAAAATAAAACACGGATAGTAAGATTTCCAAAAATCAGCAAAGGCAAATGGATTGCTGACGATGGGAAAATGTACAAAGACGGCACCACAGTTGAAATAGATGTTCCGCTGGATAGGTTGCCATTTTTTATAGTGAAGAAAAACTAGTTATTAAATTGATCAAACTTGTTTCGTTAAAATAATATCCATTGTTTGTATTATAAGAAGAATTTTAATTAAGTTTTTAGTTTTTGGTTATAACAAAGTAGTACTTTGATAATTCGGGTATTTCTATACCGGAATTTTAAATAGTTAGCCACAACTTGAAAACATAAATTGAAATCATCAGATTGTATTTTTCTGGCTTAAGAATACAGTCTTGCTTTGGAAAATTTTTAGCGTTTATTGAACAAAAATATTGTTACAAAATACCATTAGCAGCACATGCGAATTATTTTTCTCGTTGGCATTAATGAATTCTCATTCTATTAGATTTTAATCATGGCTGTCAACGCCGCTTCATTCTGCATCAATTGCTGCAACAGCACTACCTGGTTTTTTGCTCTTATAAAATTATGTCCTTCATATTTGGAACCATAGTACACATCGTTATTGATATAGTCTGCTATAAAACGCAGTGCCTGCATATAGATCATAAATTTGCCGGCGTACACAAAATGCTGTTTTTCTGTTGCAGTTAGTTCTTTGTTCATCTCACTTAAGTAACCTTCGGCAATCGCTTTAAAATAATCTTCCCTTATTTCAATCTTACTGAAATCTTTTTCTTCTTCGCTTACAGGAGACAGGTAGGTACGCATCATATCGCCAATATCACTGATGAAGTAGCCGGGCATTACCGTATCCAGGTCAATTACGCAAAGTCCTTTGTTGTTATCATCAAATAATACGTTGCTTATTTTAGTGTCGTGGTGGGTTACTCTTTTTTTGAAAGCCGGGTTATTGGGTATGCTTTCGCTGATGGTTACAATGCTTCGGTTTTGTTGTAAAAAGCTAATGATGGCAGCCGCTTCCTTTATCCGCTCTTTATTTCCCTGATTGATAGCAGTTTCAAATTGACAGTAACGCAATGGCAGGTTATGAAAATCAGGTAAAGTAATATGCAGTTGTGCGGACGGAAAGCGGGAGAGTAGTTTGGTGAACAGCCCGAATTGTTTGGCGGCTTCAAAAGCCTGTGAGGGCGAGCTCACCACATCAATGGTGTGAGATCCATTTATAAATGGAAACAAACGAAAATAACCTTCCGTCGGTTCAAAAATAATGTCAAGTTCCCCTAAAGTTTTTGAGGTGGTTGCAAATAAATAGTCTGGATGATTTTTACTGAGATAGTCACCGATCATGCAGATGTTGGCAGCAATATCATTGGGTTTTTTAAAAATGTTGTGATTGATGCGTTGCAGGATAAATTTTTTATCACTGGTAGTAATAACCCATGTAGCATTTATAAGGCCAGTTCCGAAAGGTTTGATTTCCACCATATCGTCCGTTAATCCATAAATGTTGAGAATATGTTGCAGCATAAAAATATTAGACAATGAAAGTATAAAAAGTTACCAGCTTAATAATAAGCAAACGCTTGCGGAAAACCAGCAAGCCAGCTTTAATTGACCCACAAAGCAATATGGCTTAATAAAGGCTTTATAAAATAAGGATAAATGCAGGCCATAAAAAGATATTTGGTTGCAATACCAGATATTGTAAATAGCGTCATTTTCCATCATGTACTACCAACTGTGATTCTAAAATAATTTTATAGTAAGTAGCATTAACAGGTTCTGTATCGCCGCTGGTTTTTTGCTGCATCAGTTCAATAAGTGTCTCTGTTGCCTTTTGCCCTTGCAGGTAAGGGAATTGTTCTACCGATGCCAATGGTGGAAATGCAGTATAATGCGTAAGTGGCAGGTTGGCATAGCTTACAAAACAAATGTCTTTATTGATTTTAAGTTTCATTTTTTGTGACTGCTGTACTGCATCCAGAGCCACATAATCATTAAAGGTAACAATTGCTGTTGGCCTCCGTTTGCCGGTCAATAATTTTTCTGTAGCTGCGGTTACACTTTCTTTTGTAAGATCACAGTTTAGCACTAGTGCCGGATCATATTTTAGCCTGCTTTTTGTCATGGCCTGAATGTAGCCTTCTAACCTGTCTTTGGTAGCAGGTAATTTTTCCGGGCCATTAATCATGCCGATAATGCGGTGACCTTTTTTAAATAAAAAATTAATGGCCTGAACAGTTCCATTAATTATGTTGCAGGCAACATAATGTATGTTCGGAATTTTAGGAATGCGGTCAAAAAAAACTACTGGAATATTGTACCGCTGCAAGGCTTCAAAATGCTCGTAGCTGCTGGTGTTTTTAGAAATAGAGACTAACAGGCCATCCACCCGGTGATTTTTCATCGTATCAATTAACTGTTTTTCTTTTTCCACCATGTCATGGCTCTGTCCCATCAGTACTGTGTAGTTGCTTTTATGTGCAGCATCTTCTATACCGCTGATAGCGGATGAAAAAAATGCTTCACTGAGTTCAGGTAAAATAACACCAATGGTAAAAGTTTTTCCCTGTTGAAAAAAAATGGCTGACTGATTGGGTTCATATTGCAATTGTTTGGCCAGTTCCTGCACCTTCATTTTGGTGCGAAGGCCGATGCTGGGATGGTCGTGCAGTGCACGGGACACCGTGGAAATGGAAATGTTGAGCTGGTTGGCTATCTCTTTTATGGTTGGCAATTGATTTTTCATGTAATTAAACAAATTGTAAGATAGATAATTAATGCAAACGTTTGCCTGAATATTATGAAATGGTTATCTGCTTTTATTGCAATGAGATCGAAATTACATTTGAATAACTAAGCGCATTATCAAGCAGGCTCATATCTTCACAGCTCTAGCCCATAGTTATTGCTGATATGAAATAATTTCATCGACAAATAAAAACTGCAATAGCTAAAACAACCAGTCATGTATTTTTAATGAAATCGCTATGTTAGTTTTATTCTTTTTTAAGTAAGTAAGATAGCCGGTAGTTTAGTAACGGCAAGAACAGGTTTGAAGACCATAAGTGTTAGGAATAAAAAAGGATAACTGAATTATTATTAAATGGCGGATATAATTATAAAAATCCATCAGTTGCCCTGCCTTTCCAGTTGCCCAGTCCATCAGTTGCCCAGTCCTTCAGTTGCTATGTCCATCAGTTGCCCTGCCCTTCAGTTGCCCTGTCCTTCAGGGCAGGGATAAAATTTATACATTTATTTGTGGGCTTTAGCCCTGCTTGTTTTGGGCTAAAGCCAGGTTTTTTTTTCAAAGTCCCTGCCCTAAAGGGCAGGGCAAAAGGCATAATTTAAAACATGTGTCAAGTGTTTTTTACTCATGTAAAAGAAAAGGTTGTGCTTACTGCCAACGAACAGGAGTTAATTAAAAAAAATTATTTCATTCCTAAAAAAGCTGCGTAAAAACAATACCTGTTGCAGGAAAATATTGTTTTAATGCTGTAGAAATTCATGCAGCAAACGGGTATTTATTTCACCATTTTTTTAATAATTGCTCTAATAACCGTGCAGACTAATATGGTGGCAGTGTTGAGAATAAGGCTCGCATTTTGTTTGAAACGATTAATGCGATAAAAGAAGTAATTGGCCTAAACAAAGTAGGTGTACGGTTAAATCCATCCCTGCATAATTTTATGGGTATTGCGATGGATGAAGAAACTATTCCCACATTTGATACATTGTTAAGCGTCTGAATGATTATGAGTTGGCCTCCATCCATTTAACTGAGCCTTTTGTGCCGATAGATGATGTGCCCTTTGCAGTTACCGCAATTGCCAAACATTTCAGGCCTTTGATTAACGGGACTTTAATCATCAATAAAGGATTTAATAAGGCAACGGCTACAAAAGTTTTAGAAGATGCTGATGTGGATCTGGTAGCTTTTGGTGTACCGTTTCTTGCAAAATCCAGTCTAAGTAAAACGTTATAAAAAAGATTCAACATTGAACAAACCAGATCAGCAAACGTTTTATACTCCGGGTGCCAAAGGTTACATTGATTATCCT
>JAYTTM010000406.1:0-1799 GCA_043745055.1 Chitinophagaceae bacterium
TATATGCAGATGCGTAGCATCGATACATCTTGTAGCAACGGGTTTCAACCCGTTGAAAAAAAGATAACAAATTGAGATGCGTAGCATCGGCACATATAAAAAAAGCAGGCAGTAAACAAGTAACAAAAAATAAAAATATGGCAAACACATATCACCAAATCTATCTGCATACTGTTTTTGCTGTAAAATACAGAAATGCTGTATTAAGCAAAGAATGGCGCAATACAGTTTGGGGTGTAATTGGCAACCTCGTTAATGAAGGCAATTGCAAAACCATTATTGTAAACGGCGTGGAAGACCATGTACACTGTTTTGTAGGGTTAAAACCTGTTGTGTCCGTATCCGAATTGATGAAATCAGTAAAAGGGAAATCATCCAAGTATATCAATGATAACAAACTTACCAAAGAGCATTTTGAATGGCAGGACGGTTATGGTGTTTTTTCGTATGGGCAGTCACAGGTGGACAAGGTATATAAATACATTCAGAACCAGGAAGCACATCATAAGAAGCAAACTTTTAGGGATGAGTATAATGAATTTTTGAAGAAATTTAAAATTGAATATGATGAGCAATATATTTTTCAGGAGCTCATATAGAAATGTGCCGAGCCTACGGCTCTCAGGGTTTGTGGTTGCGGTATTTCACTGGGTTAAAACCCGGTGTTACAAAACAAAATCGAACCTACGGCTCTGCAAGCTGGCAGATGATTTCAAGGGACTGCAAGGGTAGATGCGTAGCATCGGTTTTTATTGTACCAAAGGGTTTCAACCTGTTGATAAAATGGCCAAAAAAGAAAATAGAACCGTAGGTTTGTTTCGTGTTGATGGCAAAAACTGAGCGATATGTGCCGAGCCTACGGCTCTAAGGTTTTGTGGTTATGATACACACCGGGTTTCAACCCGGTGTTACAAGATTTAATCGAGCCTTACGGCTCTGCAAAATGGCAGAAGATTTCAACTGACTGCAAGTGCAGATGCGTAGCATCGATAAAATCTTGTAGCAACGGGTTTCAACCCGTTGAAAAAAAAGATAACAAATTGAGATGCGTAGCATCGGCACATATAAAAAAGCAGGTGGCAAACAAGAATCAAAACATAGATATATAAATCAATTCGAAATGAAACGACATACAAAACACATAATTCTTTCAGTAACGATTCTGTTACTTTTTGTTGCAACCATTAAAACCAATGCGCAACAAACAAAACCAAATACCTATCAAGCTCTCTTGCAATTATGTAACGAGTTACGACTATTAGAACGAACCAATTTATCCAATGGCGTTCCTGATTACCGCAGCGCAACAATCATAAAAACACAACAAACCTTATTGCAATACAAGGGTCGTTTGCAAAAAATTGATACGGTTGGCTGGCCTATCAATCAACAAGTAGATTATGCGTTACTCCGTGCCGAAATGAATGCACTTGATTACAATTGCCGCATTTTAAAACCATGGGTTCGTGACCCGGCTTTTTATGCCCTCATCTTCGGTGAACAAAGTGATACGCCGGATCATGAAGGCCCTGCCAGCTTTGCAGCAATTGAAATGTGGAAATACTCTTTTCCCTTGTCTGCTGATGATGAAAAAAAATTAACCACACAACTAAAAATTATACCGCCATTATATGAGCAGGCAAAAATAAATCTCACTGGCAATGCCCGTGATTTGTGGAGTGCCGGCATTGGAAACATCAAAGACCAGGTTACTATTTTGGATGAGCTTACAACAAAAACAAAAAGTGATGGAAAGGAATTAAATGATGTTATTACAAATGCAAAAGTTGCCAGCTTAC
>JAYTTM010000407.1:0-1799 GCA_043745055.1 Chitinophagaceae bacterium
CGGTACAATGGGAAGTGGAATAGCACTTGTTGCTGCACAAAGCGGTTTTGTAACTACACTGTTTGATGTAAACACAACCATGCTTGATAAAGCAGCAACTGCCATAAAAGCCAACCTTGATTTTTTAATCAATAAACAAAAAATTTCTGCTAATGAAGCTTCAGCAATATTTTGCCGGATAAATTTTGTTAGCGGGATTCAACAATGCAAAGCAGATCTTTTAATAGAAGCGATTGTAGAAAATGCAGCAGCAAAAATTGAAGTGTTTAATAAGTTGGCCATGGTTAATGATGCCAATGCAATTTTTGCATCCAATACTTCTTCCCTATCCATATCAACCATACAGGTTTCAATTAGTCGTCCGGAAAGGGTAGTGGGGATGCATTTTTTTAACCCGGCTCAAGTAATGAAACTGGTTGAAGTTGTAAAGGGTGAACACACGGCTGATGTAGTTGCACAAATAGTATATGATTTGTGTAAACAATTAAATAAAACGCCTGTTTTGTGCAAAGATGCTCCTGGCTTTATTGTTAACAGGGTAGCCCGTCATTATTATTTGGAAGCCATGAAAATAGTGGAGCAGGGAATAGCAACTATTGAAAGTGTAGATGCTATTTTGGAAGCAACAGGCTTTAAAATGGGCCCCTTTAAACTGATGGATTTAATAGGATTGGATATCAACTTATCCGTAACAGAAAGTTTGTACAATGCATTTGATAATGAGGACCGCTTTAAGCCTGCTGCAATGCAGATTGATAAAGTAGCAAAGGGAGAATTAGGAAAAAAATCCGGGAAAGGATTTTATGAATATATGTATTCATAGCTTTAAACAAAGGAGACTGTATACCATACATTTTAAAATATTATACAATTTAGAATGATACAAAATAAGAATAGCAATACTGTTTCCGGTGGTAAAGTTTTAGTTACAGGAGGTGCTGGCCTGGTAGGCACAGAATTGATAGCACAGCTTTTGGCTAGCGGACAAAATGTGGTAGCCATCTACAATAAAACGCCATTAGCTAATTTTACTTCTTCCCTATTGGAACAATTTCATTGCAATATTATGGACACTACAGGGTTGGATGAAGTAATGATGGGCATTAAAAAAGTTTATCATTGTGCAGCCATTGTTACCTTTAATCCGGCTAGAAAAAAAGAACTGTTTGCAATAAATATTGAAGGTACCTCCAATGTAGTAAATGCAGCTATTAATGCTGGTGTAAAAAAATTGGTACATGTTAGTTCAGTAGCAGCATTGGGTAGGATACGTAAAGGCGAAGTAATTACTGAAAGTATGAACTGGACAGAAGAAACCAGCAACAGTAATTATGGTAAAAGCAAATACCTGGGAGAGCTGGAAGTATGGCGTGGTATAGGAGAAGGCCTTGATGCCATAATTGTAAATCCGGTAATTATTTTAGGCGGTGGCAATTGGCAGCAGGGTAGTTCTAAAATATTTAAAACGGTATATGATGAGTTTTCCAGGTATGCCGAAGGAACAACCGGTTTTGTAGATGTTAGAGATGTTGCTAAAGCGATGCTGGCATTGATGGAAAGCGAAATTAGCAACCAACGATTTATTCTCTCTGCAGAAAATAAAAGTTATCGGGAGGTATTTAATATTATTGCAAAGGCATTCAATAAAAAATTGCCCAATAAAAAAATTACACCTTTGCTTGCTAAAATAGTATGGCGTTTAGAAGCCATTAAAAGCATGTTTACCGGTAACGATCCGTTGATAACAAAAGAAACTGCAGCAACTGCATTAGCAAAGGTTCATTTTGATAATACAAAAC
>JAYTTM010000408.1:0-6542 GCA_043745055.1 Chitinophagaceae bacterium
CTTACTGCTACAGCATCTGGCACCGATACACTTACCTGGTATACTAATGAAGCTTTAACCGGCGGAACCTTAACTGCTCCAACGCCTGCTACCACTTCACCCGGCACAACATTGTATTATGTAACCCAAACCAACAGCTTTAGCTGTTTAAGCCAACCTGCTGTAATTACCATTAATGTAAACCCAATCATCAGCGGAAATACCATTGCCATTAATCAAAGTATTTGCGCCAATACCGCTCCCAAACCACTTACCACTAGTACAGTTTCCGGCGGCAATGGTATTTATATTTACCAATGGCAAAGCTCTATCGATGGCGGCACTGTTTGGACAAATATAGGCGGAGGCAATAGTTCAACCTATGCTCCTGGCATTTTAAATGACACCATTCAGTACAGAAGAATCATCAACAGTACGCCTTGTGCAGATACTTCTAATATTGTCACCATCAATGTGGCAGGTGCCCTAACTAATTTTAATATTTCGGACAATGAAACTATTTGCGAAAGTTTTGTACCAGCTTTACTTTCCGGCCAGCTACCAACAGGTGGCGGTGGCTCATATACGTACCAATGGCAAAGATCTTCCAATAATATTTTTTGGAATGATATACCCAATGCAACTAACCAGGATTATCAGCCTTCAGCATTATTCAGTACCACTTTTTACAGAAGAGCAGTAACTACACCACAATGCAGCGCCACATCCAATGTAATAACCACTACGGTAAACCCAACACCCGTTGCTAATATTACAGCAAATGCGCCTTCTATATGTGTGTATGATGCAGGGTCGGTTTCTTTTGCTGCATCTGTTGGCACAGCTCCTTTTTCCGTAGAAATAGTTGTAGTAAAGCCAGGTGGTACAACCGATACCATCCTAACCAATATCAATAACAATGGCCCTGCAAATATTTCGGTGATACCGGCGGGCAGCCCGGCAGGTAATTATTCTATCCAATTCACCAAACTTAAGGATAGCAAGGGTTGCGAGAGAACCAATATTTTACCAGCGGTGGATATTACGGTAAAACCACTGCCAGTATTGGTACTAACCAATAGCTCCCCCATTTGCAATGGTGTAGCCGCCAAACTTACAGCAAGTGGAGCAACTACCTATAGCTGGAGCCCCAATCAATTTATTGATGTTACAACAGGAAGTACTGTAAATGTTACACCATTAGCAACAACTACTTATACCGTAAGAGGTACATTAAACGGTTGTATAAAAGATTCCGGGCTATTAGTTACCGTTATACCGGGTGCGGTGGTGGCCAATGCCGGACCAAATCAAATATTATGCAACGAAAGTTCGGCCACACTTGCGGGCAATGCAGCATCTGTAAATGCTTCCGGGGCATGGAGCCAGGTAAGCGGACCGGCTGCAATCATTACAACATCATCTCAAAACAATACAACAGTAACCGGGCTTGCCGCAAGAGGAACCTATATATTTCGATGGACGATTACCGGACAAGCTCCGTGCCCGCCTACTCAATCTGATGTTACCATTGATGTATTGTCTCCAATCATCAATACCATAAAAAATGATACCATTATTTGTAATGGACAATCCTTAACCATTCGTAATGATAGCCTGTTGGGGGGAAGCACAACTTCCATAGATTCTGCTTATACCTATTTGTGGGAAGCTACACCGGGCGGACTGAATAACTGGCAAACAATTGCTGGTGAAAATTCAGCCACGTTGTTTGTAACACCTGCCAGCAGTACCTGCTATCGAAGAAAAGTAAAGACTAACAATTTGTGTGAGGCCACCAGCAATATTATTTGCGTAACGGTTAATCCAACCATCAGTAATAACAATATCAGCGCCAGCCAACAGGTTTGTGTAAATACACCAGTTAATAATATAGCCGGCACCATACCAACCGGCGGCGATAATGTATACGTTTATGATTGGCAAACCAGCACCGACTCTGTAAACTGGAACAGTATAGCTTCAACCATCAGCTACCAGCCTTCGGTATATACCGCTGCCGGTGTACATTATTTCAGAAGAAATGTATTGAGTGGCAATTGTACCTCAGTAAGCAATGTAATTACCTTGAGGATAAGGCCCGATGCAAAAGCTATTTTTACCAGCAATCCAATTATAGCATGTGCGCCATTTAATTTGGCAAATGCAATTACCATCAGTGTTTTACCCGATAGTGTGGGTACGTACAAATGGTATGCAGATGGCGTTTTATTTGGCAGCAATGGTACCGGTTTTTTTCCTGCATATTCAATTATAAACCCCGGCGATACAGTAGATATCAAACTGGTAACCATTAGCCAGTTTGGTTGCAAGCCAGATTCTATGCAGCAGCAATTTTTAACTGTGCGTACTGCCATTGCAAGTTTTACCAAGGATACTGCAAGAGGCTGCGGACCACTCGATGTAACCTTCAACAATACCAGCAATATCATTAACAGCGGCATTCAGTTTTTCTGGAATTTTGGTAATGGTGTTACCAGTACACAGGCACAGCCGGGTACCATCACTTTCAACACGAGTCCGTTTTTTAACGACACCACTTACCAGGTTAGTTTAAAAGCCTACAATGGTTGCGATACAACAGTTTGGAGAGATAGTATAAAAATAAGATCGAACCCCAGCGCAAGGTTTGGCGTGGCTACTACCTTTGGCTGTTCGCCGTTTACGTTGCAGGTAAATAATACTTCATTGGGTGGGCCAAGTACATATTATTGGAATTTTGGCAATGGCCATTTGGATACAACTTTTACCACAGGGTTATTAAGTTATACGTATAATATCGGCAATGAAGTAGATACTTTTTCGGTAAGATTGATTGCTGTTAATGAGTGTGGAATTGATACGCAAAAAATCAAAATCAGAATTGCCCCCAACTTAATAAAACCACAGGTAATTATTAGCGGCAGCGATTTATTTGGCTGTGCTCCACATACGGTTACTTTTATAAATGCCACCACAGGTGCTACTACTTACAAATGGGATTTTGGCGACAATACGCCGCCTGTTGTAACCAACAACAGCCAGTCCACCATCATCCATACATTTAATCATCCAGGTACATTTACCATTGCCATTGCCATGAGTAATGGTTGCAGCGATACCACCGTTTACAGACAAGTTACCGTGTATGCAAAACCAATTGCATCATTCACAACCAATGCTCCGGTGTATTGCCTTGGTGATACCATCAGGGTAAACAATACATCGTTAAATGCCAGTAATTTCCAATGGTTTTGGGGAGATGGCAGGGCAAGTTCAGATTCCAGCCCTACACATGTTTATTCAGTGGCAGGTAATTACAGTATTACCCTGCGTGCAGAAAGAACCAATACTGTTGGCCTTGTTTGCTTTGATACGTTGAAAAGAAATATTACGGTGTTGGTAAAACCAAATGCAGCCATTCAATCCAATTCCAACACAGTAAATTGTGCAGCATTTACTTATACCGCCGCTACACCCGGAGTAACCAATGAAAAAGTTACCTGGTACATTTATGACAGTACCGTATCTCCCTCCATTATTACATTAACAGGTATTTCCATCCAATATACATTTAACAACCCAGGAACGTTTACAGTAAAAGCTGTGGCAGAAAATATACTGGGTTGCAGAGACAGCTCAACTCAGAAATTTACTGTAAAAGGTACGCCGGTAGCAGGTTTTACGCCACTGAATATTGCAATTTGCAAAACTGACACTACTGTATTGCACGCCAATACCACTACGTACAACGATAATGGTCCAATTAATTACAGATGGCTGGTAGATGGCGGGCAGGTTTCTACCAATGGCAATTTTACGTATCGTTACATAGCACCTAACGGTAGCATTTTACCAAAAATTTTCAACACCTGGCTCATTGCAACCAACAGTGCAGGCTGCAGCGACACTGCAAAAGGAACCCTGCAAATGAGCCCGACTACAAAGGCGGCATTTGGAATTTCCAATCCAAATGATTGTGTACCTTTTATTGCAACCATCGTTAATAATTCGAAAGATGCCAGCAATTATCAATGGTTTTTAAATGGTAATCTTATCAGCAATTCGCCTGCACCGGTTATAACTATCACGCAAGCTGCAACTGCTTACAACATTACTTTAATTGCCTCCAATCAATACAGTTGCAGGCCCGATACATTTACTTTAAATTTTACATCGAGGATAAAACCGGTGGCTGCATTTTTGGTAAGTGATACACTGGGCTGTACCGGTGTATTAAATGTGGCCACAACCAACCGCAGCAGTTTTGCCAATTTTTACACCTGGGATTGGGGCGATAATTCTGCCAGCAGTTCGTTTATAAATGCAACACATTTATACATTTCGCAGGGGCAGTATTTAATTAACCTGGTGGCAAGTGATGGTGTTTGTAAAGATACTGCCAGCCGATTAGTAAGAGTATCTACCAAACCCATTGCTGACTTTTCTGCCAGCAACACACTTACCTGTAATACAGCAGGGGTGCAGTTTACCAATCTTTCTGTTAATGGAAGTTCATATTTATGGATTTTTAGTGATGGTACAAGCAGTACTGTAGTTGATCCCTTTAAAAACTTTGCGCCAAGCCTTACACCTTACACCGTAAAATTGGTGGCAGATGATGGTTTGGGCTGTAAAGACTCTTTAATTAAAGCCAATTTAATTACAGCCAAAGTACCGCCAGCCAGCGATTTCTTCATCAGCCCAACGCCGGTTATTACAGTGCCTAATTATACATTTAGTTTTAATAACCTTACCATCAATAGCACCAAGTATCTATACCAATGGAATTTAGGAGATGGCACATTTGCCAGCACCAGGGATGTTGCTTTTCACAAATATGCTGATACGGGTAACTACCCAATAAGATTAATTGTGTTGGATACAAGTACCAATTGCCCCGATACTACCATCCGCATTGCAAGGATTGATGGATTTCCCGGATGGTTATTTGTACCCAATGCCATTTGCCCCAATTGTATTCAAAGTAATTTGAGAGAATTTATACCAAAGGGAAAAGGCTTAAAAGATTATAAGCTACAAATTTTCACTACCTGGGGAGAGTTAATTTTTGAAACAGTAACATTGGATGCAACCGGCGCCCCTACTCAATCCTGGGATGGAAGGTATAAGGGCATAGCTGTACAGCAGGATGTATACGTATGGAAAATTTTTGGAAGGTATATGAATGGATCAGAATGGCAGGGCATGTTGTACCCTGGCGAAGGACAGTATAAAAAAACCGGAACAATTACGGTGGTGAGATAGTAGTGTTTATTAAAGCTTACAGCTTTTTAGAAAGCTGTAAACTTTTTAGAAAGCTGTAAACTTTTTAAATATTTAGTATGAAAATTTTTTTACTGGCATGCTGTGTTTTGATATCCAGGGTATCATCAGCTCAAGACCCGTTTTTTACGCAGGCCTTTAACAATCCGCTTACACTAAATCCTGCCAATGCCGGCAATGGCGAAATGGATCTTCGGTTTACCGCTGCCTTTAAAAGGCATTGGATAAATGTGCCATCTGCCATGCAGTTTGCAGCTGTTGGGGTAGACAGGTATATTAAAAATCTGCATGGTGGTGTGGGGCTTTTGCTCACCAATAGCAAAGAAGGTTATCTTAACAAAACCAACCTGAGTGCCATGTACTCCTATATGCTCTGTTTGCCCAATGCAAGGCTGCACCTGGGTTTGCAGGCAGGTGTGGGCAACAGGAATGTTAACTACAGCAAACTTTATTTTAGTGACCAGATAGATAATACCGGCATTATACCTGGCGCAGTATCGGGTGCAGATTTGCCCATTAACAACAACAAATATTTTGCTGATTTTGCGGCTGGCTTTTTATTGTATTACAAAGAAGGCTGGATGATTGGCGGAGGTGCACAGCACATTAATCAGCCCGATGAATCGCTTACTTCCAACAGCATCAGTAAACTGCCCATGCGTTGGTTTGGTTATGTAAGGTATAAATACAATCTGGAAGAAGATGGTGAAAGATATCTATTGCCCAGCATGATTTTGTACAAGCAGCAAAACAGCAACTCATTTAGTATTGGTTGCGAATATAAAGACGCCCGTGTAGGAATTGGAGCCTGGTATAGGGGCAATGTAAATTTCCAAAACAGCGATGCATTTGGGGTAACCTTAAGTCTTGATTTATTTGACAGGAGAGAAAACGATGTAGATAGAGTGAGGGTTGGCTTATCGTATGATGCTACCACCAGCAAACTGGGTTTTAGCAGAAGTGCTGGTAGTGGAGAAGGAACTTTTATATGGGAAAAATTAAGCCCCAATGGTATTCGATCAGATGAACGCTGCGATGCCGACTATACCATGAAGGGAACCCCTTGTCCACCCAGGTTTTAGGGTAAGCGGCGGTAAAGATAGTTTAGATGTTTAGTAGGTTAATTTGTTTAGGTAGTTTGGTAAAATATTAAATCCAATGGCTTTAATTCTACAAACAAACTAGTGTTATGTTAAGCTTAAAATGACGTATCAATTTGTGAATGGTGAATGGTTAAATATTGACCATTCACCATTGCCAATTCACGTTTAACTTAA
>JAYTTM010000409.1:0-1796 GCA_043745055.1 Chitinophagaceae bacterium
GGGCAATGTCATTAAGTTAAGGAATTTAGTATGCGGGTTTAAAATTAGTGTATGTCTTGAACTTACTTTTGGACTGTATATTTTTCCGTATCCGCGGGAATGACCTGCCTTTTCTGATAGGAATAACTTCCTTTATGAAGTGTTCATGTAAGAGTTTTAGTATAGTTTCCGGTTCCTGGTTTGTGAACAGTTTTACCAACTGTAATTTAAGTTTACCGTAGGATTTATTCTTATTGATCTTTACAGGATATTTTCTGCTTTTCATTTTTTCTTCTACAGTTTGCTGTGCATCTTTAATAATTACAGCATGCAGGTTAGTTATAAGTACCGTTGCATAAAATTCCTGCAGCACAGATTCAACTGTTAACCCACTGAATGATTCTAACTGCAATATGTTTTTTTGTACAGCGATATTGGTTTCTATTCCCCAGCGCATATTGTATACATCCCTGAACTCCCCTGTACCATGTCCTTCTTCTTCCCAAAGGTTGGTAATTAATACCTCTGTCGATTTTTCTAATTCTACTCTTACCAATCTAACTCTAAGTGCAGTTTCTTTTGTAATAATAAACCCGCTTGTCTTTAATCCTTCTATCGTTTCTTTGCTTGGAACCATTGATACCACGGCGCTTTGTTTACCACTTTCGATAAATGCTTTAATCCAGTTATGGCTTTCTTTTGCGCGGATAACAAATTTGCGTTCCTTTTCCTGCCACAGGTGCAGTGCCACCATTTTGTAGCTGCTGAAATTCCTGTCATAAATTGTCAGCACATCTTCGGCTATATCATTTATAGCATGGTACGCCATCTTTACCTCTCCATAGCGGTATGGCTTTATGTCTGATAAAACTATCAACTCATTTAAAACGTCATAATGATAAAATGTTTTTGCCTGTATAAATGAACCGGACTGATTGCGCTGACCACCAAAATATCCACTTAATGCTTTATTGTTTATCAAACTGATGTTGGAACCATCTGCTGCATTTACACGATAGCCTTTCCACCGTTTTACTGCATCCTGCGAATAGAAATAAAAACTACCAGTTAAAACTTTATTCCAATAATGGAAAAATGTTGGCTCCAGCTTAACGCGTTGCTGGCTAAAAGCACTGACAGAACATGATACAGAACTCCCTGTTTCTTCAAAAAAAGAATTTATCTCAACACTCAGCGTCTTCTTACATAACCTGGCAATTAATACGGCAACTTTTTCAAAGGGCAATTTCCGGCTACGGGTAAAATCTTTATCAGATACACTGAACAGATTCAATAACCTTTTATCTGCTATGACAAAAGATAAAAAACTTTTTAATTCTGAAATGATTTTTACATTTACATCAAACATGGGATTGCAGTTTTGTTTTAAGATTCGCACCTCAAAACTATATACTGCAATCCTTTTTTCTGCATTTTCCTTAACTTAATGACATTGCCCAGCGGGGCAATCTCTTTGTAGAAAACGCATACATTGATTTTGGTTTTTTATCCCAGCGGGGTAACCTGAGAACATTGCAAATTATGACACAGAAAACAGGTTGCTCCGCTGGAGCAAGGAACGTATTTTCATTTCGTTATCTACAAACAGGTTACGCCGCTGGCGTAATGAGCATAGCCTAAAACATGATCCATCCCCGCTACGGTAAAACTGCTTCACTTGCCGCAGGTACAGAAGCATAAATTTTCGAAACCTTGTACTAATCCCGAAGGGATGTTATTGTTATAGAATAACCCTACCGCAATTTTTTAGAACTCCGAAGGAGTGATATTTTTTCTGTCATCCCTTCGGGATTTCT
>JAYTTM010000410.1:0-1793 GCA_043745055.1 Chitinophagaceae bacterium
CCATTAAAATTAAGGTCGCTTGTATCACGAATAGTTAATTGTTTGGTACTGCCAAAAACTGTGTAAATAGAAACAATTGACCCGTTTCCGTTAGGTACGCCAATGGCCGCAAAATCTGAATAACCGCTATTACGCAGGGTGATCTTATTTGCACTGCAATCTTTTAAAACAAAGCTCACAGATCCCGGTGGATTGGTACTTGCATTGGCATAAGTTTTACCTGTATCAGCAGCAGCAAACTCATAATTACTTAACTTAATCAATACATTCTGCAGGGTATCCTGCATGTTGGTACTTAATTGATCTATTGTTACGTTTTTTGGCACCAATACATTTGCTGCGGAACCTTTTAAAATAATTTGATTAAAAATTGCAGATGGGATAGTTAATAGACTGGCAGGTGTCACGGTCATATCTGCACCGCCTCCCAATTGAATTAATTTGTTGTAATCTCCTAAATAAAGACCATTACATTTTATAAAAACTTCCTGTCCGATAGGATAGCTGGTATACAAACTGCTACCTTCCATCCGTATTAAAATACCACCTGTTTCATCCTGTATTACAATACTTTTAAAAAGATTGCCACTCTTATCATCAGCATTTACAATACCCCTGATTATAATATCAGTTTTTACCTGGTCAATGTTTCCCGAAACGATATGTAAAGCCTTTAATTGCTTAATGGTAGTATTGGCTTTAATATTAGGGGCAACATAAGCTGGTGGCGCATCAAATTGCTTTGTACAAGAACTGTTGATAGTTGCTACAACAACAACAAACATTATTGCTGTAAGTGAAATTTTTATTATTTTATTCATGGTGGTTAGTATTATTTTTAGCTAAAATTATTGGTGGTTATTATTAAAATCTTAGGGATATACTTGCATTAAATGTGGTGCCATAAGCAAAGAAATTTTTTGCCGGAAACTTATCTACATCCTTTCCTGCAAAATCAAACCGAAGTTGTTCGTATCCGCCTGAAACAATATTTGTATTATTTAAAATATTGGTAACCCCCAGGTTAAAGGCAAGGAATGTACGTTTACTTAAAGATTTAAATCTTTTATTCAGTAACCAGGAGTAGCCTGCAAATGCATCTACAGAAAACTGTGATTTCAATTTAGTCTGGTCAATGATTTGATGCCAGTTGTAAGAGTTTTCTTTAACCCCATCAACAGCAGCAGCTGTTCTTCTTATAGGATTAAAGTCGAGCCACATCTGATCGAAATAATTTACATTAAGGTTTACATACCAGAATTTAGGAGAACGATAATTTAACCCAACTGTATATGCTTCCTGTGGAGTTGCAACATAAAAGTTTTTAGAATAAATGGTTTCTTTTGATATTACTGCTGCAGTATTATCTGCGGTTACAGTGGCATTCTGCCTGGTGTTATAACGAAATCTGCCAATAGACGCTGCAGCATTAAATGTTAAGCCTTTATATAAAATCACTTCAGCACCCAGCTCTACACCCATGTGCTCTTTGCCAATATTGCTAAGGGCATAATTCACGAAACTTCTTGTGGCATCATTGTAAAAAGTTAATACATTAACCTGGTCTTTAAATTTGGTATAATAACCGGTAGCCCTGAATTTAACAGTAGGTGCAATTAAAACATAACCACCTTCTATAGAAGTTATTTTTTCTGATTTAATTGAATCCTGAATAAAATCTCTTGAACGTGGTGCCAGGTAAGCATTTTCGAAAGAAGGTGCTTTTGTTGTATAAGATGCATTTAGGAAAATATAATTACCTGTATTGATCTTATAAGTTAACCCGGTTTTAA
>JAYTTM010000411.1:0-6527 GCA_043745055.1 Chitinophagaceae bacterium
GGAAGGAGACAAAGTAAATAAATTTGAAGCATCTGGCAGAACAGAAAAAGACAATGAAATATGGAATCATGTATTTGCATTAGCCAACTTCAGAAAAAACTCATCTGCTTTAACAACCGGCAAAATGATGCAGTTTGTTCCGCAGGATGGTGTGTATGTATATTTTAGATACGATGCCAAACAAACTGTAATGGTTGTAATGAATACTGCCAAGACAGATAAAGTAATTTCCTTTGGCGACTATATCGAGAGAACAAAAGGATTTACTCATTACATTAATATAATTACAAAAAAAAAATCAGCAACTGCTAATTTCACGCTGGGTAGTTATAAAACGGTTGTATTGGAATTGTATAAATAGAAAAAATAATTAGTGCTATGGCCTATTGGTTAGTAAAATCCGAACCCTTCAAATACAGTTGGGATCAATTTGTAAAAGATAAAATCACCTTTTGGGATGGGGTAAGAAATTACGGCGCCAGAAATAATTTAAAGGCGATGAAAAAAGGAGATGAGGTATTATTTTATCATAGTAATGAAGGGGTTGAAATTGTAGGTATTGCTAAAGTTGACAAAGAGTTTTATCAGGATCCCACAACAGAAGAAGAAGCCTGGGTGGTAGTAGATTTAAAACCTGTAAGGAAATTAAAAAATGCTGTACCGCTGGATGTAATTAAAAAAGATGGCAGGCTGTTAAATATGGACCTTGTAAGATTGGGAAGGTTGAGTGTACAAACGGTGAAAGAAGATGAATGGAAAATTGTAATGGAATTGGCAGGGGAGAAGAACAAATAAAATTATAGCATCTGATTTTTATAATGGCTTTGCTTTAGTTTTCATTTAACAGTTTAAGGAGGTTTCTTTTTTTGTGCAATTTGTATCAATGGGCATCTATAATCTTAAAACATTGATATGAACAGCAAATTAATATTATCTATTTTACTCCCCGCAGTTTTTTTATTTTCCTGTAATCGTTCAAATAAAGAAATTTCTGCTCAGGATTCTGTTGTAGCAAATACTGAAAATGCTACTGGTTCTTCCAATAAAAATGAAGAAGAACAGCATCAAATTCCAATACAAAAAATTAAGCAGCCATTTGCAGATTCAACTCCAACAAAAATCACAGTTCAATCAAATGCCTCCACTGATTGGGATAAAAAAATCATCAAAACAGCCACTTTAAAATTTGAGGTTAAGGACTTCAAAAATTACACATCCACGGTTTATAAAACTGTAAAACAATACGGTGGTTATATTGCACAGGAAGAGCAAAATCTTACCGATGAAAAATTAGAAACTACCATCTCCATTAAGGTTCCGGTTGATCATTTTGAAAGTATTATGAACCAGTTACCAGCCAATGACGTAAAAGTGATAGAACGCAAAATTACTACAGATGATGTAACCGGGGAAGTAATAGACATAAAAGCACGACTTGAAGCAAAAAAGCAGATGAGGGATAAGTATCTCGATTTTTTAAAACAGTCTAAAAATATGCAGGAAGTATTGCAGGTTCAGGCAGAAATAAATAACCTGCAGGAGGGGATGGAATCTGCTGCCGGACGGGTAAATTTCCTTAACCACCAATCAGCAATGAGCACTATTCAGCTAACGTTTTTTCAACCTTTAGAAGGTTTTAAGCCCGGTGTTGGTACCCCAACGTTTATCAGTAGAATTGCAGATGCATTTAAATCCGGTGGCAGGTGGATTACTGATATCTTAATTGGATTGGTTACACTATGGCCATTATTCTTATTTATTCCATTGGGGGTTTTACTTTTTAGAAAAATATTTCCAAACAAAATCAAGCAGCCTGTTTCGTAAATTTGTAAAATGAATAAGCAACACATAGTAGTATTAACAGGTGCCGGCATAAGTGCTGAAAGTGGATTGAAAACATTTAGAGATAGTGATGGATTGTGGAATGGATATGATGTGTATGATGTGGCCACACCCGGTGCCTGGAAAAGGAACCCACAAATGGTAACTGATTTTTATAATGCCAGAAGAAAGGATGTTGCGGCAGCCAACCCAAATACTGCTCATTTTGGACTTGCAGAATTAGAAAAACATTTTGATGTTACCATCATTACACAAAATATAGATGACCTGCATGAGCGTGCCGGTTCCACCAATATTATACACCTGCATGGCGAAATATTTAAAATGAGAAGTGAAGCAGATGAAGAACTGATTTATGAAATAAGAGATGATATAAAAATGGGCGACCTGGCAGAAGATGGAGCCCAACTAAGGCCTCACATTGTTTGGTTTGAGGAGCCTGTACCTATGATAGAAATGGCTGTAAAAAAAATGAATGATTGCGACTTTTTTGTGGTGGTAGGTACTTCTTTACAGGTTTACCCGGCAGCATCTTTATTACATTATGCCCCGCCGTTTTTACCCAAATTTATAATTGACAAAAAAATACCGGATGTAAAAAAATCTGATACGCTTACCCTCATTGAATTACCTGCTACAGAAGGAGTGAAGGAGCTACAAAAAATTTTTAAAGGTTATATTTCCAGATAAAATTCGATAGCTAGAATAAATTCATCTGCAGTTACATCAGGTATTTCTTAATAAAAGCTTCTGGCTTTAATATTTCTATTGCAGAAAAATAAAAATCATTTATATCATTGGTAATTATAACAGTGCAATGGCTGTTTAATGCCGAATAGTATTGAATACCATCTTCAAAATCATGTATTTTTTTATTCTGCAGAGAAGACAAAACCTCTTGTTGTCCGGTTTGAGAAATGGACATTTTCTCTGCTAACAGTTCAATCTTTTTTTTTGCTAGCTCTGTTCCACTTTTTTTTTCAGAAAAATAAAAGGCAATCGCAAGCGCAAGTGGAGAAGTAAAAACATCGAATTTTCTATTATCAACTAAACTTAGTATTCTGGAAGTGTAGGTGTATAGAGGGAATTCTTTGTTAAGTATGGAAACTAAAATATTAGCATCTAAAAAAAGCTTCATTTTTTAGATTTATAGTACGTGGCTTTTAAATCTTTATTGCTTCTTGCTTTAGTTTCGTACTCAACAGGACCTTCAGCAACCATATTTACCCAATCTGCAATAGGTAGGTCTTCAATTGTTTTATAGTTTTTGGTTGTCATATTGCGATAAACAAATTCTGTAAGCCTGGAGAGGCTTATATTGTTATCATCTGCAAATTTTTTGGCTTTGCTGATAACGTCCTGATCGAAGCTGAGTGTTATTTTAGCATCCATAACATAAGTTTATACGACAAAAATATAAAAATTACACGTATAAAATAAATTATTTTTTAGTTTCTCTAAATGTTATCCCGTGGTTCTCCAATTCTTTTAAAACCGGCAGGTAAATTTCTTTGCTGATGGGTATGTGTAAGCCACGTTGGGTAAAAGTTCCATCAAGAATAAATTTTGCCGCTATGCCCAAAGGCAGGCCTACAGTTTTAGCCATTGCAGTTCTTAAATTATCAGTTCCTTTTACTATGAGGCTGCTTTCAATAGAGCCTCCCTCATATTCAATTTCATGTAACATTACAATCATATCCTTATCGGTTGGCTCCATCGCCAGTTTTGTTTCAACCAGAAATTGTAAAATATCAGCGCTGCTTTTTGCAGCTGCAGGAACAGGCAGTTCATCAAACAATCCAAGATATTTCAGTAATGATTTATTCTCATCATTCACAAATGGAATAATTGGTTCAGACCATTTTTTAAAAGTTAGTGTTGCAGCATTTATCTTGTCAACCTCATCTGCAAGACCAGCTTGTACAATGCTGTTCCATACCTTGCAGTAAACAGGGTAGCGGAGTGTAGTCCTTATAAAAGTAATAGCATTTTCCAATTTATATATTGGAATGTAATCGAGTGAATCTCTGTTTGGATAATAAGCCAGTTTACTTAAACCATCAATTATCACTTCTTTACAATTAGAAAATAAATTAAGGTAAGTCTCATTTTTTATTTCATTATTCTCTTTGTAAGTAGCGCCGGCTTTGCCAGCTAACACTACATTACGGGGGTTCCAGCTTATTTTATAATGCCAGGGATTGTTATCACTTTCCGGAGCTATTAATCCGCCGCAATGGCTCTTAAAACTGGTGATGGTTTTATTTGATGAATGAATTTCGTCAATCAGTTTCATAGCACTCATGTGGTCAATACCAGGGTCTAAGCCCATCTCACATAAAAAAAGTAACTTTCTATCTCTTATTTCATTGGCCAGGCTTTTCATATTGCTATCCAGGTAACTGGCCGTAAGCAAATGCTTTCTATTTTCAACACAATCCTTGGCAACCATAAAGTGAAGAGCAGGAGGTAACATTGAAATCACCACATGCGCTCTTTGTATGAGCGCATCTCTTTTTTCATCATTGGCAATATCAATCTGTACCGCTTCGGCAAAAGGAGAATAGTTGGTTTTATTCAATATCTGCTCTTTATTGGTATCGGCAACAATAAATTTCCAGTTATTAGCGGCAGATTCTGCAATTAAATAGTCAATTAATACGGTGGCAGATTTTCCGGCACCAAAAAGTAATATGGTTTTCACAATCATTATTTTAAATAAGTGTGGCAAGTTATTCTTTAGTTACCTTAATGTAACCTATAAATAAATATTTATTGGCTTGGTTGCTTTTTTTTAAATTATTGTCCTTGTTTTCATCTCAAAAATAAAAAAAATGTTCTCCACAAAAGCTTAAAAAATGTGTACAAAAACCATCCTAAAACCCGCTGGTTTTAAACTGAAAACCCGGTTAAAATCGGTACATTCGCACACTTTTAAACATTATGGAAAATAACGAAGAATTAAACGATGGTATGCTTCCTCCAAATGATGGTAGCAATGCCAACAACAGAGGCAGAATTATTCCTGTAAATATTGAGGAACAGATGAAAACATCCTACATAGATTACTCTATGAGTGTAATTGTAGGACGTGCTTTACCCGATGTACGGGATGGCTTAAAACCAGTACACAGAAGGGTGCTTTTTGGCATGAATGAATTGAGCAATTACAGCAACAAACCTTATAAAAAAAGTGCACGTATTGTAGGAGAGGTGATGGGAAAGTTTCATCCACATGGTGATGCTTCCATTTACGATACGATGGTACGTATGGCCCAGCATTGGAGCATGCGATATATTATGATTGATGGCCAGGGTAACTTTGGTAGCCAGGATGGAGATCCTCCGGCAGCAATGCGTTATACAGAGGTTCGTATGCACAAATTTGCCGAAGCAATGCTGGAGGATATTGAAAAAGAAACAGTTGATCTTCAACTGAATTTTGATGATTCCCTTAAAGAGCCTACAGTTTTACCAACCCGGATTCCGCAGTTGTTATTGAATGGCGCAAGTGGTATAGCCGTAGGTATGGCTACCAATATGATGCCGCACAACCTGAGTGAAGTGATTGATGCCTGTGTAGCCTATGTTGATAACAAAGAAATAACCATTGATGAATTAATTGAACATGTTAAGGGCCCCGATTTTCCAACGGGAGGTATTATTTATGGCTTTGAAGGTATTAAAGCAGGTTTCCATACAGGCCGGGGCAGGGTTGTACTGCGTGGTAAAGTAAATGTGGAAACGCAAAAAAATGGCCGAGAAAAAGTAATTATTTACGAAACACCATACCAGGTAAACAGAGATACCCTTACTGCAAGAATCGGTGAACTAATCAACGACAAGCAAATTGAGGGTATTGCTGACGTTAACAATGAAAGTAATAACAAAGAAGGTACAAGAATAGTAATTGATCTTAAAAAAGATGTAGTTGCACAGGTGGTAATTAATCAGTTGTACAAACAAACGGAACTTCAAACTTCCTACGGAATCAACAACGTAGCCCTTGTAAGAGGCAGGCCAAGAACCCTGAATTTAAAAGACCTTATCAGCGAATTTATTTTATTTAGACATGAGGTTGTTGTAAGACGTACCCAGTTTGAATTACGCAAAGCACAGGAGAGGGCTCATATTTTAGAAGGTTATATCATAGCATTGGATAATCTGGATGCAGTTATTAAACTCATCAGGGAATCATCTACACCAAACATTGCACAGGAAGGATTGATCAGTAATTTTGGTATGAGTGAAATACAGGCAAAAGCCGTATTGGAGATGCGTTTGCAAAGGCTTACCGGAATGGAGATTGACAAAATAAGGGAGGAACATGCAGCATTAATGAAGGAGATTGAACACCTAAAAGCAATTTTGGCGAATGAAGGTATGCGCTACGATATCATTAAAAATGAGCTTGCAGAAGTAAAAGCCAAATTTGGGGATGCCCGTAAAACAGAAATTGTTTACGTAGGCAACGAAATTAATATGCTTGATTTAATTGAAGATGAAGATGTGGTGGTTACCATTTCTCACCTCGGTTATATCAAACGCACCTCTGCAGATGAATACCGCCAGCAGCGTCGTGGTGGCCGTGGAGCAAAAGGAAGTAGCACACGACAGGAAGATTATATTGAACATCTTTTTGTAGCATCTACCCATCACACGTTACTTTTCTTTACTGAAAAAGG
>JAYTTM010000412.1:0-6526 GCA_043745055.1 Chitinophagaceae bacterium
ACCGATAATATTAATCATCCTGCACCAGCTGTATTTGTTGACAGACTGATGAAAGTAATTAATGAAAAAGGTATTGGAGAGAGGGTAATCATTCAGTCATTTGATTTCAGGACATTGCAATACCTGCATCAGCAATATTCAACTATTAAAACTGCAATGTTAATAGAAGATTATGATAAACGTAGTTTGGAAGTGCAGTTAAATGCATTGGGATTTACGCCAACTATTTACAGCCCTGCAGTAGAATTGGTAACGGAGGAATTAATAAAAAAATGTCACCGGCAGCATATAAAAATAATCCCCTGGACGGTAAATATTGCAAATCAAATAGCAACATTAAAATCACTGGGAGTGGATGGCATTATTACAGATTACCCCAATTTGTTGAAAGATTAAAGAAGAAAAATAATTTGCAAGGAGATAAATCTGGATATTTATTTTACAGGTTGCTGCATAATTTTATCTCCACGGCCCAATATTATTTGTGCCATCAAACTCAATACAATTACAAGGACAGCACCAATTACATTCAACCATAAAAAGGAAACAATATCAAGGTTATAAACAACAATTACCAGTATCTGTGCAATCACACTACCAATGAAAACAGCATTGCCCTTGATGAATTTTATCCAAAATGCTACCAGGAAAATCCCTAGTATAACACCATAAAAAAGCGATCCTAAAATATTAACAGCTTCTATTAAACTATTGCCAATGTTGTGGGCAAACATGGCAACAATGATTGCAAAAACACCCCAACCAAAAGTGTACCAGCGGGAGATGCTGTAATCTTTAGCTTCGGAACAATTGGTGTTTATAAATTTTTTATGAAAGTCAACAACTGTGCAGGAAGCCAAAGCATTTAAAGCTGCAGCAATGCTGCCCCATGCCGCAAGGAATATAACAGCAATGAGTAGCCCAACCAATCCTTTGGGTAAATTATCTACAACAAACCGAAGAAAAATAAAATTGGTATCGTTGGCGTCATCGCCAGGTAATGCTTTTTTTATTACAGATTTGTACTGTGTTCGTACCTCATTTACGTGGGTAAAGTTTTTTGCAGCCATTGCATTTGCATACTGTGTTTCCAGTAATACCAGTGAATCTTTGTAAGCTGTTTTCTTCGCTGCTACCACTCTTGTCTCATCAAAAAAAACAGGAGCTTTGTGAAATTGGTAAAATGAAAATACAAGTACGCCAACCAATAAAATTAAAAACTGCATCGGAACTTTTACCAGTCCGTTTACCAGCAACCCAATCTTGCTTTCCTTATCACTTTTGGCTGTAAGGTACCGCCCCACCTGGCTTTGATCGGTTCCAAAATAACTGAGTGCCAAAAAGAAACCACCAATTACCCCACTCCACATATTGTATTTATCCTTCCAGTCAAAATGATTGTCTTTCATTCCGTTGGTAATAATGTTCATTTTTCCCTTTTGCCCTGCAGATTTTAATGCTTCTGTAAAACCCATTCCCTCCGGCAACAAATGCACTACCATATAGCCCGCCAAAAACATTCCTGCAATAATAATAATCAATTGCAATTGCTGTGTATAAGCAACGGCTTTGGCGCCACCACTCATCGTATAAATTATCAGTAAACCTCCCATTACTAAATTGGTATAATAAATATTCCAGCCCAGCAGCGAACTCAAAATAATTGAAGGAGCATAAATACTGATACCGGTGGATAAGCCTCTTGAAATTAGAAACAAGGCCGAGGTAAAGGTTCTTGTTTTTACATCAAACCGGTTTTCTAAAAATTCATAAGCGGTGTACACCTTTAATTTCCTGAAGATGGGTACAAAAAATATGCAAATAACAATCATAGCTAATGGCAGCCCAAAGTAATATTGTACAAAACGCATCCCATCTGTATAAGCCTGCCCTGGAGCACTTAAAAAAGTAATGGCACTTGCCTGTGTACCCATAATGCTCAACAACACTAAATACCAGGGCATTGTATTATTGCCGAGAAAGTAACCATCCAGATTTTTGGTATGCTTACTTTTATACACCCCATAAATAATGATGGTGCAAAGTGTGCCAATTAATATAATCCAGTCGATACTACTCATAGCCGCTCCCCCCCCATCCCCTGAAGGGGAGTTTTTTAGTGCAAAATATATTGGAGATATTATTGCTTTTCATAGCAGTGAATTAATTAAAATGCCTTGTTATTAGATAGTAAAGCAAAACCTGTATCAATAAAAATACAGCAACCCCAATGTACCATTTGTTCCAGTAAGATGTTGAGTTTTCTTTTTCCATATTAATAGAATAGATACAAAATTATTTAATAGTTTTCTTGCTACTCAGTTTACTATTTTTGGTTGGTACACTCTTTAAAGTCTCCCCTGCGGGAAGATTTAGAGGGGCAAGCAAATTAGCAAACAATCTATAAGCCCCCGGCACCCCAGCTGGTAATTCTCTAAAGAAAACCAGGCCTGTGTAAACAAATTTTCCTTTGCCATAATTCGCAATAATCAGGCTTCCGTCTTGTTCTTCTTTTTCGCCCGGATCTTTCATACTGAAGATACGCTGATAACTGCTATCCATTTTTTCTGCATGGTAAATGCTACGTTCCTGTATCCAGCCATCAAAATCGTTGTCGGTTATTTTGTTTGGATAATTTAGTGCCGGATGATTGGGTAACAGGAAATTTACTTTGGCAGTTTCGTCTGTAATCCTTGTTCGGCCTATGTTAAAAGGGTAAGGCCCCATTTTGCTTTTTACATTACTTATAAAATTGTTGGTATTGTATTGTGTTAGCAAAACGCCCCCTTCCTTTACATACTGCATCAAAGCATCGTACACATTATTCATCCAGTCGTTGGTGTTGTATGCCCTTATGCCAATAACAATTGCATCAAATTGTTTTAAATTAACTGCGGTAATATCAGCTTCTGCTAAGGTTGTTACTTTATAACCCATTTGCTCTAAAGCTTGTGGTACTTTATCGCCGGTACCATGGATGTAGCCTGCAGAGTTACCTGCAATCTTTAAATCTGTTAAAACAACTCTTTTTGCTAAAGGTTGATGCAGGTAAGTGATAGCGGGTATATGGTCGTAGTTGATATGCCTTACTTCGTAAAGAGGTATATTTTGTTCATTTCTAAAAGACACTTCGCTTATAGGGTATTCATTTATTTTACTTGACAGATTATTTTTAACATTGAGAAATGTTTCTTCTATGGTTTTATTTGTTTCATTTATTTTATCGAAAGTATACGGCACAGTTGCAATTACTTTTCCATCCATATTTACAATATTATACTTGCCGGAATTGGAAGGTTTCATATTTTGTATAACAACTGCAAAAGGAGATTTGCCGATATTTATTTCAGGAATAATTTTTAAAGACAAGTTTTGTAAAATGCTTACGGGTTGATATATTTCTCCTTTAACAGGATCAGTAAATTTATAACGGATTGGTTTAAGGAAAGTAAAATCAGTGCCTTCAATGTTTATACTAAAAGAAGCAGTTAAAGGATCGTTTTCGCCTTTGCCAATTAGTTGCTGGTTTAATACATTAAAGCTGCCTTTTTCCATTGGGTTTTCTAACCAATAAGGCTGCGAAAGTTTTTCATCCTGCCTGATAAAAATGGCGGTTGTTTTGGATAAAGTAATATTCTTTTTTAGCGAATCTAATTTGATAGCTGTATTAAAAAAACTAACCACAATATTTCCTGCTGTAATGCCAAGCCTGTTATTGGCAGATGCAGTTATTTTTATCGTATCGCCCTGCACGGCATACTGATTACTGGCTGTTGCTTCTAAAAATAACCCGCTGGCATTTTCAATAATATTTTGCAACTCTTTTTGCTTCTGTTGTTTCCAGTAACTATCTCCTGCTTTTTGAATGTTGTTGTAAACATTTATAAGGCTTTTTACTGAAGCTGAAGGATTTTGCAAATTAAATTGGGCAATGATGTTATTAATAGAATCTTCTATTGATTTTTGATTAATTCTTCCCCAACTTATATCTACTCCGTCTGCCAAATCATTTACCGGCTTATCTCCTTTGATGGTTTCAAAATATTCGATTGCACTGCCACGCTGTGCAGGTACACCAAAGCCCTGACTCTTGTGCTGACTACGGCTGAGTGCTGCTATTTCCCCATAGCTTTTACCCAACAATGGGTTGTACATTCCTACATCTACTTTAAACTGGCTTTCATTTTGGGTGCTGGTACCACCAAAATTGAAGGTATTCCATAACATTCGTTTTGCCTGCCAAACAGTTACACCTTGTTGTAGTTGTTCTGGAAACTTTGTAGGGTCTGCAGCTGCATCAAATGCTTCCCTTGCAAGTATGCCAGAAGCTGCATGGTGGCCATGACCGGCACGGCTATCTTCCGGAAAGCGGGCAATGATTACATCGGGCCTAAACGTTCTTACCACCCATACAACATCACTTAAAATTTTATCATGGCCCCAGGTGGCAAGCGCTTCTTCGGGTGTTTTGCAATAGCCAAAATCGTAGGCTCTGCTAAAAAATTGTTCTGCTCCATCTATACGTCTTGCTGATAATAATTCCTGAGTGCGAATCAAACCCAAATCAAAGCCTTGTTCATCACCAATTAAATTTTGTCCTCCATCACCACGTGTCATACTCATATAACCGGTGCGGTAAAGCTTTTCGTTTGCCAGGTATCCCAGTAACCTGGTGTTCTCGTCATCAGGATGCGCTGCAATATAAAGCACCGACCCCAGTACATTCAGTTTTTTGAGTTGCAGTAAAATCTCAGAGGATGTATAGGTTTTTGGAGTTTGTGCAAGGACGCTAAAGGAACAGCCTGCAAAAAAAAGTAAAACAACAAGTTGACGCATAATTAAATATTGATAAACAAAAATAGTTGTTTGGTAAAAAGTAAAAATACCATTTATAAAAGAACATGCTCCTTTTTAGTGAGGAGCATGTTAATTTTTTCTAAAGACTCATTTGCCATTTGCAAATTGTCTCGTTATCATTGCCCTGCTAAAAACACTGCATTGCTTAACAGCAATTTTCCACTCTCCCAAAAATTGCGGAAAATGGGATTGTCTGTAAGATAAATGATACTTCCAGTACCCATATTTTGCTCACCTATCAGCATGGCATCTTTTATTTTATCCTTAATAACACTACCTACAAAACCTGCAACATAATTATTTTTCTTTATTACGCCCACATTCCAGCCATCCTTTAAAAATTCATATACATTGTCATCCTGCTTCAGGGTAAAATAATTTTCTCCCAGGCCAAAAGATAAAGGATGCGTTACATCCAGATCAATTTTATAGATGGCACCTGCTATGTAACTTTTTATGCCATCATGCTCACTTTCAGCAAATTTTTTCAAATCGGCATAGGTTGGTTTGGCATCATCTTTTTTATCTTTTTCGTCATCAGTTTTTTTCAATTTAATGCCCCAATCGCCGGTTGCCATTTGTGCTACTGCATTGTCTATGGCGATAATTTTTCCACCTTGCTTAACCCAGTTTTTTAAATCGGAACTAGTTTCTTTATCACTTAAAAATTTGTAGCGACCAGCAGGCACAATTAGCACATCAATATTTTTCCAGTTTACTGCGGCCACATCATCAGCATTAATTAATGTAATGGGATAGTTCAATTGCTGGTCGAATAAATTCCATACTTCACCGGCATCATTTGCATTAGATCCCTTGCCTGTAATCATTGCTACATTGGGCTTTTTAATGAAGTGGACTTTATTACTGCCAAAGTCAAATCCTGTATCCATAAAGCCAGAACTAACTGGAGTTACCGCCACACTAAATTCCAAAATAGTTTTTTGCAAGGCAGCTATTTTATCTTCATTTCCTTTTCTTAACACAATCAAAGTTCCTCTTGAAAATTTGTTATTGCTTACACTAAAATCTCTTTCAGCAAAGCGCACTTTTATGCCAGCCTGCAATAGGGCAGCCAGCAATTTTGCATCTTCAAAAGAATTGTATTTAATTAAATAGCCATAGGCATTAATGGGCATTACAGTTGGCATTACAACCGTTACTGTTTTATTGTCGGTGGCTATTTTTTCTTTTACAGCGTAAGCCTGCAAGCCATACACATAAGGTAAGCTCCAGGCCGTAATATCATAAGTAGCAGAGTCTGCCAATTTAGAGGTGGGCTCAAATAAAACCTTTGCCAGTAAGCCTTTTGGCTGGTAGGTACTTATTACTAAACTATTGCTGGTAGTAAAGGATTCTTCTTTTTGGGTAAAATAATTAAAGCCTTTTAACGCTACTCCATTACTAAAGCTGTATAGAATGCCATTATTATTTAATAGTTTTTTAAGAGCATTAATTCTGCTGGTTGCCACATCGGTTATTACAAAAGTTTTGTAGTCTCCCACACCATTCTTTTGGGCATCATCAAAAAATTGTTTGAAAGCAGTCATTACTTTATCCGTATTTTTTGATACTACTTCTAGTGTACTCATGCTGGTGGTGTAGTGATGGGCAATCCGGTCATACAAGGTGAGCGTATCTCCATTTTCCATAACAACAGCGCTGCTTG
>JAYTTM010000413.1:0-6524 GCA_043745055.1 Chitinophagaceae bacterium
GTAAGCGGCAATAATTCTTTTACTGCAGAAAGGTGCCTTTGTTCTGCTTCCTGCAATTTTTCTTTATAGGATTCATCTGCCGCTGCGGCCAGGTTACTACACTGTATCAATAAATCGGTAATACCGCCCAGGGCAGATACCACTACAATCGTTTTATCAGTTTTTAATTTCTCTTTTACAATCTCAATTACTTTATTAATGTTTGCCGCATTTTTTACTGAACTTCCCCCAAACTTTAAAACCTGCATGATATTATTTTTTATTAATGTTGATATAGATGCTGTACAATTGAAACTCAATGAATAGTAAGCTATTTGCCCAAAGTTAATATGAAAGTTTTAACCCTTAACGGGTTGTAAAAGTAGCAATAGTGGCAGTAGTGCCATTTGATGTTGAGGCCAGCGATGGGGATGTTATAAAAAAAGATAATTTCACTTGAATCGCATTTATTGGATGTGAAATTAGCAAAACATTCGTAAAGCGTCTTAATTAATTTGAAAATTTTAAGTATTTTCATGCGATTTTAACGACGCTGCCAGTATTATTTCATTTTATTAAATTTTATTCAATCATGGATCATCAGTCTTCCCGTGGCTTGCAGCAGTTTAAAAACCTGGTAGGCATTAAATTTCAATTGTATAATAGTTTGTTTACATCCCTGCCTTTTCATCGGATAGAAAAAACAGGTATCTTATTATCATTACTGCTAAACAACTGCGAGGAAGGTTATAAAAAAAAGCAAAGCCCTACGCAAATTATTGAAGAGTTTTTTACAAAGCACACTACTTATCACCAGCCACAGGAAAGGCTTGATTTGTTATTCCGTTTTATTCAATATATAGAAAGACAGGTGGTTTTATTTGATGCGCTGGAAGACGCTTCCTTTAATGAGGTAAATGATACGGGTGGCGTAGGAACCTTAAAGCACCTGGAGAGCGAAGTTTTACAGAACAACAAGCAAGAAGAATTAAAAGAAAAACTTAAAGGTTTTGCTATCAGAATAGTATTAACTGCACATCCTACCCAATTTTATCCGGGAGCCGTGCTGGGCATCATCAATGATTTATCCAAAGCATTATCGGATAACAATGCTGTACAAATAAATATGTACCTGCAGCAACTGGGTAAAACACCTTTTTTTAAAAAACAAAAGCCTACTCCATACGATGAGGCTATGAACCTGATCTGGTACCTGGAAAATATATTTTATCCTGCCGCAGGCAGAATAATTTCCTTTTTAAAAAGCCGGTTTCCGGATTCAGTCGATGACAATAACCCGATTGTAAACATGGGATTTTGGCCTGGTGGTGATAGAGATGGCAACCCTTTTGTAAAAGCTGATACCACACTAAAAGTTGCAGATGCATTAAGAGGAGGCATCATCAAATCCTATTATCTTGAAATACGCAGGATAAAGCGCAGGCTTACTTTTGAAGGGATTGATACTATTTTGAATAACCTGGAAATTGATTTGTACAATAATATTTTTATCCCTGGCAAAAGAACCAATATCACTAAAGAAGGTATCCTGAATTCGTTAAATCAAATAAGGGAAATTATTATTTACAAGCACAATAATTTATTTCTTCACCTGGTAGATAACCTCATTAATAAAGTAAAAGTTTTTGGACTTCACTTTGCTTCGCTGGATGTAAGACAGGAAAGCAGTGTACATAGCAAAGCATTGGATTTAATTGCAACCACCACCGATGCAATTCAGTCTGATTATTCATATCTGTCAACAGATGAAAAAATTAACCTGCTTACTTCAATAACTGCAACAGTTGAAAATATTGAAACAGACGACGCAGTACTGGCAGATACCATTGCTTCTATGAAAGCGATTAAAAGTATCCAGGATTTTAATGGAGAAGCAGGGTGTAACCGTTACATTATCAGCCAGTGTAACAGTGCACTAAATGTGTTGGAAGTGTATGGCTTGCTATTGCTTAGCGGATGGGAAAAAGAAAAACTTGCAGTAGATATTGTACCATTATTTGAAACAGTAGATGATCTTCAAAAAGCGGCTGAAATAATGCAATCTCTTTATACCAATGAAGTGTATGCTGCCCATCTTGTAAATAGAAAAAACAGGCAAACCATTATGCTTGGGTTTAGCGATGGCACCAAAGATGGAGGCTACCTGATGGCTAACTGGAGTATTTACAAAGCCAAAGAAGAATTAACTGCTATGGCTAAACAATACGGCATTGAGATAATATTTTTTGATGGGCGTGGCGGCCCCCCATCAAGAGGAGGTGGTAAAACACATAAGTTTTACGCTTCTATGGGTCAAAACATTTCCAATAAAGAAATACAATTAACAGTACAGGGGCAAACAGTTAGTTCCAACTTTGGTACTGTTGATGCAGCACAATTTAATATAGAGCAGCTGCTGCATGCAGGTATATCAAACGACCTGTTTAACAACCGGGAAATTACCCTGGAAAAACAGGAGGAAGAACTGTTGCAATTGTTAGCCAATGCAAGTTTTATAAAATATAGTGCATTAAAAAACCACCCTTATTTTACGGATTATTTATCACAGGTTAGTCCTTTAAAATTTTACAGTGAAACCAATATTGGCAGCCGTCCGGCAAAGCGTGGTGGTGGAACTAAAATTTCATTAAAAGAACTTAGGGCTATTCCTTATGTAGGTGCATGGGCTCAACTTAAACAAAATGTAACAGGTTATTTTGGCGTAGGCACAGCTTTGAAGGAACTGGATAACCAAGGGAAATTTCCACAGATAAAAGCATTGTATCAGCATTCACTTTTCTTTAAAACATTACTGGATAATTGTGAGATGGCGATGAAAAAATGTTTCTTTCCGCTAACTGCTTTTTTATCAAAAGATGAAAAGTATGGTGAGATATGGAATACCATTTATGAAGAATACATGCTTTCAAAAGAATATGTACTGAAGCTTTCTGATAAAACTGAATTGATGAATGACTATCCAGTGGATCAACTATCCATAACAATGAGAGAAAGAATTGTAATGCCATTACTGACCATTCAACAATATGCCATTATTAATATCAGGGAAATGGAAGATAACCTGGAAAATTCTCCCTTAAAAGCAACTTTTGAAAAGCTGGTAATGCGTTCTTCATTTGGAATTATTAATGCAGGAAGAAATTCTGCTTAATTTATACACAGCAGTTAAAATGCTCATAAGTTCAAATACCTGAATGTTGCTTAAAGAAAATGATAAGAAAAAATAAATGTTATAAAACGAACTGCGGTACTGAAATAATCAGCACCGCAGTATGAAACTATCAAACAACTACCTCTTTTATTTAGGAAGTAATACATGATCAATTACATGTATCACACCATTGCTTTGATTAACATCTTTAATGGTTACATAGGCTTTTCCGCCTTTTTCATCCTGGATGGATAATTTTTTACCTTTCATCCTTACAATAAGATTACCACCTGCAACAGTTTTAACAGTTGCTTTTCCGTGTCCTGCTTTTATCAATTTTGCAATATCCTTTGCATTAAATTTACCAGCCAGCACATGGTAAGTCAACACACCTGTTAATGCGGCTTTGTTCTCTGGTTTAAGCAAGGTAGCAACTGTACCGTCTGGTAACAAATTGAAAGCTGCATTGGTTGGTGCGAATACGGTAAACGGGCCAGCGCTTTGTAATGTTTCCACAAGACCTGCAGCCTTTACTGCAGCTACCAGTGTAGTGTGGTCTTTACTGTTAACTGCATTGCTTACAATGTCTTTGGAAGGATACATAGCTGCGCCACCAACTTTAACTGTTTTTTCTTTTGTCATTGTTTGTGCAAAAGACTGGTTGCTTATAAAAAGCACTGCTGCCGCCATCATTAAAATACTTAGTTTTTTCATTTTTGATTTTTTTTATTTTAAAATATTTATTTGCAACCATGTACGCAACTGATTAAAGATTGGATTTATAAATTGAGGGATTTTGATGATAAATTTTGCGGTAAACAATAAAGAAGATGTTTGTTTAATCAATGAGGTTATACCAAATATAATTTCATGACCGGCCGGTGTGTGCTGGCTGAAATTATATGCGATGGCGTAGTGTAAAGGGATTTAGTAAATACCAACCTGTGCCGATTGATTTCGGCATTGAACTAACAACATAGTATAATCGGTTTTAGATAAAACTTAATGGATAAACAATATTTGCTTAAAAAAAATTTCAGTTTTTCGCATAAAAAAAACCAGCATTCCTGCTGGTTTAAAATATTTTACAGAATATTCTATTTACATTTTACCCATAACATAAACTGGTCCCTGGGGTGCTTCACCCGGTATATCTTTTTTATCTTCCAGGGAAACCGCAAAGGCTTCTGCCCTACCAAATGTTTTCATTTTTTGTATCCTGTATCTACTTCCCTTTTGAGTTGTTATTATCATTCCGCCGCTTACAGGCTTACCATTTACAAAGCCCCATAATTGATACTGCTTATTTGAAGGTACTTCCGGCAAATTACTAGCATCAATATAAACTTCACCTGTAGTATTTTTCATCCAAAATATTTTTGCTGCTGCATCCGGTGCAACTTCAAGGCCTGTTAACGAAACTGGTAAGCTATATTTATTTTGCACAACTTCCATATCTGCTGCCATATTAGTATTCTTTTCCTGCAGCCCGGCAAGTGTTTGCTGCGTATTGGAGAGCTGGTTCGCTACACCTTTATTCTTGTTATATAAAGAAACATTTACAGCAACACTACCTATAAGTAAAAGCACTGCTGCAGCTGCCAATTTTTTCCAGGAAGATGAAATGGCAATCACTTTACCCGATTCCGCCTCGTTGCTATCAATGGATACTATTTTAGCTAATTCCTGCTGATGAATCGTTGCAAAAATCTTTTCTTTTACGGATGGGTCCGGCTGTATGGCGTTAGCAAGTGAATAAGCCTCGATGCTGGCCTCTATCTGTTCCAACTCATCTGCAACTTCAGGATATTGTGTGGCCCATTGCTGCACCAGGTTAGCTTCTTGCTCAGATGCTACGCCAGTTGCATACAACTCTAATAAACCAGATGATAAAATTTCGTTTCTATTCAATTTATGAGTATTATAATTTTTTTCTTAATTCAATTATTGCAGTCCGCATTCTTGTTTTAACAGTACCCAACGGAATTCCCAAATGTTTGGAAATTTCATCCTGCGTATATCCAAAAAAATATGCCATATCTATTATGGACCGCTGATCTTCTTTCAGGTTATTTACTTGCTTTCTCAACCCCATAGCATCAAACCTGTCTATGCCGATTTTTGTATCTTCCAAACTACTTACGGAATTTTCATCACCAGAGATTTTTTTTTGTTTTTTAAATGATTTGCTACGCAGCGTATCGATGGTGAGGTTTCTTGTTATATTGAGCATCCAGGTAAAAAGACGGCCCTTTGATTTATCATAATTTTCAAAGTTATTCCAGATTTTAACAAAAGCTTCCTGCAGCACATCCTCTGCCAGTTCTTTGTTTTCTACCATCTTAAAAATGACTGTATTGAGCGCTCCTGCATAGTTATCATACAAATACGAGAATGCCTGTTGATCTTTTCGCAACACCTGGGTTACCAGTTCTTCTTCGCTATATTTTAAGGTATCTGCCAAAACAATAATTTTTCTTTTGTGACGAAAATAAAGATTTTAAACTAATTCAACTACTATATTTACTAAATAAATTAAACATTTTCGAACTTTAAAAACTCGCTGTAAATCCTATTAAATGAACTTGCTAGCCTATGTACACCCTGTTTTTACTTTACTTTTACATAACGTAAAATCAATTGCAATGTAAAATCAGCATTAAATTACAAGCTATTACAAATAAATGAGTTCAATGTTTTGCTTCTTTGTAATTTGTTATACCAGACAAATAAATTTGCACCTATCTACATTCGTTTTTAATCAATCAATACATAAGACCCTTTAGAGTTATTATGGATTTTATATTATTAATTTAAATAATACGTCATAAAATAAAATGAACCCAATCTATATCAGGTTAATAAAAAAAACAGATAATCCGGCGCTTGCAATCATTATCAGGGGAGCTTTAAAAGAATTTGGTGCCAACAGACCAGGCACCGTTTACTATGACGACAGTACCGATCATTTATTTGAATTGTTTCAGCAGGAAAAAGCTTTGTACAATGTTGCAGAAATAAATGGAGAAGTGGTTGGTGGTGCAGGTATTTTCCCTACAAAAGGATTGGAGGCAGACACCTGCGAACTGGTAAAAATGTATCTTTCCCCTTCGGCAAGGGGCATGGGTGCAGGAAAGTTGTTAGTGAACCGTTGTTTTGCAGCTGCAAGAGAAAAAGGATTTTCAAAACTATATCTTGAAACAATGCCGGAACTTATTGTTGCCATACCGATGTATGAGAAATTTGGTTTCACTTATTTAAAAGGGCCATTGGGTAATAGCGGTCATACCGGCTGTGCTATATGGATGTTGAAGAAGTTGTAAAAGCTAACAAGCCAAAAGATTGACCAGATTAGTATGTTGAAAAAAATATT
>JAYTTM010000414.1:0-1786 GCA_043745055.1 Chitinophagaceae bacterium
CTTTTTTACCGGCCCGGCAAAATTTGGATTGGATAATTATTTTTTTAAACGAAGAAAAACTTATTACTGATGCCGGATACATCACAAGTACATATCAATGCAAAAGGAACGGCAGACAATACTTACGATGCCATCGTTATCGGGAGCGGCATCAGTGGAGGCTGGGCTGCAAAAGAGTTGTGTGAAAAAGGATTAAAAACATTGGTATTGGAAAGAGGAAGAAATGTAGAGCATATCAAAGATTATCCCACAGCCAATTTATCAAGATGGGAACTGCCACACCGTGGGGCCATCACCAATCAAACAAGAAAAGAAAACCCTTTCATCAGCAGGGCTGCAGGTTACGACGAATCGACCCAGCACTTTTTTGTAAAAGATGCCGATCATCCTTATGTACAGGAAAAACCTTTTGAATGGATAAGAGGCTACCAGGTAGGTGGAAAGTCATTAACATGGGGCCGGGCTTGCGCCAGGTGGAGTGAATTTGACTTTACTGCTCCGCAGCGGTATGGATATGGGGAATCTTTTCCACTTGGTTACAATGATATAAAAGACTGGTACAGTTATGTAGAAACATTCATTGGCGTATGCGGTAATAAAGATGGAATACCATCCATGCCCGATGGAGAATTTTTACCGCCGTACGAATTAAATACAGTGGAGCTACACATGCAAAAAGTAATAAAGGAAAAATTTAACCGTCACTATGTTTCCGGTAGGTGGGCACATATCAGCGAAGCAAAACAAATTCATATTGATCAGGGCCGCACGCAATGCCTAAACAGAATGCTTTGTGAAAGAGGTTGTCCGCTGGGTGGTTATTTTAGTTCGGTAAGCAGCACATTGCCCTGGGCCAAAAAAACAGGTAACTTAACCGTACGTCCTGACTCTGTGGTACATTCTATTATCTACGATGAACAAAAACAAAAAGCTATTGGCGTACGGGTTATTGATGCCCATACAAAACAGGCAACAGAATTTTTTGCGAAGATCATTTTTGTGAATGCCTCTGCCTTAAATACAAATTTAATTTTATTGAACTCTACCTCCAGCCGTTTTCCAAATGGACTGGCAAATGATAGTGGTAAACTTGGCAAACACATTTGTTTTCATAACTATCGTGGAAGCATAAACGGAGATGTGGATGGCTTTAAAGATAAATATTATAAAGTGGCAAAACCTGTTGAATGCATCATGGCCAACTTTAGAAATATAGAAAAAAGAGATACTGATTTTTATGGTGGCTATGTAATTTATTCTGGTGCATACAGGGAAAGACTGAGTGATAAAAATATACAACCATTGCTGGGCGCCGAATTTAAAGAAGCCATCAGCGAACCCGGCACCTGGGGTGTGTATATGTACATGCAGGGTGAAACCATCGCTAAAGAATCTAATCATGTAAGATTGAGTAAAGAGCAAAAAGATCAGTGGGGAATTCCGCTGCTTATCACTTCTGTTGGTTATGATGATAACGATGATAAAATGGTAAAAGATTTCTTAGAACAGGGCACAGCAATGATGGAAGCCGCCGGAGTAAAAAATATTAACTCAAATGACAATAGGCAACCACCTGGTTTAGACATTCATGAAATGGGCGGTGTACGTATGGGGGATGATCCCAAAACATCTATGCTTAACGAATGGAACCAATTGCATCATTGTAAAAATGTTTTTATAACAGACGGAGCCTGCATGACCAGTACCGGTAGCCAAAGCCCATCTATTTTATACATGGCATTTACTGCAAGAGCGGTAAATCATGCCATTGAAGAAATGAAAAAAG
>JAYTTM010000415.1:0-1786 GCA_043745055.1 Chitinophagaceae bacterium
TATTCGGCCTATTTTTAAAAAGCGGGGCGTTATTAATGCAGACGTAACTGGGCGCCTCACGGAAACCATCAATGGCGTTAGGGTCATTAAAGGATTTAATGCAGAAGAACAGGAAAACAAGACATTTGAAAAAGGCGTGGAGCAATTATTTTTGAATGTAAAACAAAGCCTTACTTCTACAGCCATCATAACTAGTTCTGCAACGCTCCTGTTGGGATTTGCTTCTGCCGGTATTATGGGTATTGGTGGTTATATGATCATTAAAGGCGAGATGACTTTCGGTGAATTTCTTTCCTTCACTTTATACCTTGGTTTTATGATTGCTCCTATTGTTCAAATGAGCAATATCGGAAGCCAGCTGACAGAGGCATTTGCCGGCCTGGACAGAACCCAGGAGATTATGAACATGAACCCTGAGAATGATCAGCTAACAAGGACTATTACCTTACCTCTTATAAAAGGCGACATTCAATTTGAAAATGTTTCTTTTTCTTACGAAGAAGGAAAAGAAGTAGTAAGAAATATCAGTTTTGATGCACCTGCAGGATCGGTAACTGCTTTGGTAGGCAGCTCCGGCTCGGGCAAAACAACCATTGCAAGTCTTGCAGCTACCTTTATAACTCCCGACTCTGGCACCATCACTATTGATGGTATTGATTTGAGCAAAGTGATGTTAAGTGAGTACCGGCAACACCTTGGCGTTGTGTTGCAGGATGATTTTTTATTTGAAGGAACCATAAGGGAGAACATTTTATTTGCACGCCCGGAGGCAGGAGAGGAGCGACTTGCCAAAGCTGTAAATGCTGCTTATGTTGACGAATTTACCAACCGTTTTGAAAAGGGTTTGGATACAGTAATCGGCGAAAGAGGCATTAAGCTTTCCGGAGGGCAACGTCAGCGAATAACCATTGCAAGAGCAATACTTGCAGATCCAAAAATCATCCTGCTGGATGAAGCTACTTCCAGCCTTGATACAGAAAGTGAAGCATTAATACAACAGAGTTTGAATGAACTGATGAAAGGCAGAACCACCTTTGTAATTGCCCACAGGCTAAGTACCATCCGCAAGGCAGATCAAATATTAGTTATAGAGGCCGGGAAAATAGCAGAAAGAGGCAACCACCAGCATCTGATAGATAAAAAGGGACGCTACTATGAATTATTTACTTACCAGGCAAGGATATAATAATTGCAAGGATACAAAATCATCAACTATTTTCGCTTTAATGATATTGAATTAATTTACGGGCAACGAGTGAAAACTCATATTTAAATTAAGGGAGAAATCGATTTTTATCACTAAGAAATAAATCAGGCATCAATCAAAATAATTACGATTTGCAATTTTTTAATTAACAATAATTCAAAAAATAAAATATGAAAAAGAACCTGTTTTTTACAGCAATACTGGCTGTAAGTTTTTTTATGTTAAAGGCACAAACACCAGATAGTTTAAGAAGAAAACATGTACAGGACAGCCTCAATGATATTCCGGCACATGCAACAGAGTATTATTCACCCGAGCCACCAATTGTAACACCGGGTGCAAGCGTTGGGTTGCCACCATCGGATGCCATTATTTTATTTGACGGTAAAAATCTTGACGAATGGGCAGATGACAGAGATACTGCCCAACCCGCTAAATGGATAGTGGCCGATGGCAATTTTACAGTAAATAAAAAGGTAAGTGACATCCGGACTAAAAGGCGTTTTACAGATTTTCAGTTGCATATCGAATACAGGATACCTGAAAATATAACTGGCAGTGGACAAGCACGTGGCAACA
>JAYTTM010000416.1:0-6500 GCA_043745055.1 Chitinophagaceae bacterium
GGCATGTTCACTTGCTGCTGCTAAAGCATAGTTAAGATTGGTTCTAAGTTCCCGGAACTGTTCAGCTATCAGGGTCCGCTTGCCTTCTCCTACCACAATGGGCGAACCGCTTTTATCAGCCTTAAAAACCAATTCTCCTAAAATGGGTATCGGAAGCCTGCTTTCAATTTGGGACCTGAAGAGCAGTCTGCTGTTAGCAAACTCCTTCAGGTAGATAAATACTGCCACCAGCATTAGTGCAATAACGATTGCAATTGCATAATAATTTTGCCGGTTGGGGGCAATTTGTCCACCCGCTTCCGGTCTTTCTATAACCCGTACACTGGAAACAATGGAAGCGGCGCCGATAGCTGATTCTTCCTTCTTTTGTAAAATAAATGTATAAATGGCATTTTTAATCTCTTGTTGCCGGCTGATATCCAGTAATACCCTTTCTTTTTCCGGCATCCGGTTGATGGTGGAAACTATAGCCGCATTATCGCTTTGTAATTGCCGTTTACTGGCTTCCAGGTTTAGTTTAAGGTTATTAATACTGGTTAAAATGCTTGGCTTTAGTTTAGCAATCATTTGTGCATACACTTCAATCTGCGGGTTCTTTTCTCCGGAAACCTGTTTTGTTTTCTCCAGTTCAAATTCTGTCTGGTATAATTGCCCCAGTAGTGAAACCAATACAGGATCTGTAATTCCCAGGGTGGCAGGCACCGGGTTGTTGTTATTGTTGCGTTGGGTAACATATTTGTCTATCTGGTTCAATACCTCCAATTGCACATCCAGTTCGCCAATTTTGGTATCTGCCTGCTTTAATTTATTCAGGTACAGGGATCCCTCAGCACCCAGGTCCACAATTTGTTCTTTTGTTTTGTAGGCCTGCAGCCTTTTTTCCACACCGGTTAATTCATCCGATAAAAGTCTCAACCTTCCATCCAGAAATTTTTGGGTATTTTCATAAATGCGGCTTTTATAATCTACCAGCGTTGAAGCATATACTGCAAAAAGCGTATTTAAAATTTGTATACCCCTTTCCGGAAAAGCATCGATATAGGTTACATCCAGTATGGAAGATCCCTTGGAAATAGGTGTAAGGGATAAGGCACCCTGCAGCTTGTGTGCAGTGGCAGCAACAGGCTGGATGGTTACCATCAGTTTATCCTTATTGCGGTCTGCCAGTTTTTGATTGATATGCCATCGAATAATACCAAAATTACTGTTGACAAACGTATCAACCGGGTACAAAACCTCATTAAAGTTTACCTGGTTGCCGATAATTTTTATTTCTCCGGAAATGGTACTGTGAATAGAATCCGGGTTTGATAATTCCAGGATTACAGGGAAGAATTTATAGGCCTCCCCGGTTTTTACATTTCCCTGTCCGCTATATACAACATTGAGTTGTAGCTGGCTGGCAACTTTTTTAAGCAGATCGGTTGATCGGATGATTTCCAGTTCCCGTTCTGTTTCAGCAGTTAAATCCCTGGTGTCCAGTTTTATGATCTCCTGCAGGTTTGCACTTTTTTGTTGTGAATCATCATTGATTAAAACCCTTGACTTTACCTGGTAAACTGGCGTGGCATACCGTAACATAATATAACCAGCTGCAAGCCCCATCAGCAATGCAAAAAATATCAATGGCCAGAAAGGAAATAGTCTGAAAAAGAAAAATTGCAGCTCCTGGTTTTTCTCCAGAGAACTTTCCTGCAAATCAGCATCGGTATTGTAACTATTATTATTTGTAATGTTTGCCATTAAAAATTGACTGGTTTATTTCTTTGTTATGTTGACGATGGTGATAAGTAAGGATAAACCTATGGCAACAATTGCGAGATATTGGGGTATACCGTTGCGGGAAATAAATTTTGCACCTACGGGTTCTATATACAATACATCATTGGTTTTTAAATAGAAGAAAGGTGATTTGAACAGCTCTTTGGACAACAGATTTACCCGTCCCACAGCCCTTTGCCCGTTTTCTTCCCGTACAATAAGAATATTATCACTTTTGCCAAAATTAGTAATATCACCCGCCATACTGATGGCCTCCAGGATAGTCGTACGCTCTGTTGTTAAATTTACCCTGCCTGGTTTATTAACTTCACCCAAAACAGAAATATTATAATTTAAAAAACGGACATTCACCACTGGATTTTTGGTATATTCTTTAAATTGTTCAGTTAGTAGGTTCTCTAAAGCTATCCTTGATAAACCCTCTGCCTGGATTTTCCCCAGATAAGGGATTTTAATTTTCCCGTCCGATTCTACCAGGTAACCCGAAAATGAACCTATAATACCACTACCACCCGCTGTACCACCAGCTGAATTCAATGCCAGCAAATCCAACGTATTGCTGCCGCCAACAATAATGGAAAGCTGGTCGTTTTTTTGAATGGGTGTTTCAAAGGCGCTTTGAGCGGTACTTATGGCAACAGAATCTGCCGGAGACAGATCGTTCAGGTAAATTACTTTTTTAGTAGCCGTACAGGATACCAGGCTGCAGGCAATCAGCTCCAGTATAACAAGCGAAAACCGGTAATTTTTTATATTAAACATAGGCCAAAACTAAGGGGTAGTCCGATTGGTACCGGGTAATGAATAAATGAATGATTAATTAATAACTTAAAGGTAAATACAAATTCAGGGAGCCATTTTCTATTGTAAGATAAAAGTTTTTTACATTGCTATCACAATTCTTGTCAATGTCTGCCTTTCACACCTTTAGGGGATGGATGCAGGGAGCGGTGGCTTCCTTACTTCCCACGGCTTCGCCTTTCTCAGTCACACTTAAAATAGAAACTTACACCCAATACCAAACAAACAATGAAGCCTGAAAAGGAAAAATTATTACCGTGGTTAACCCATTTTAAAGCAATTGGTAAGCCAGTGTATGTTGGCGTTTTTAGCGTATTAAAAAATAGGCGGATAGTTTTGAAATGAAACGTTGTATTGCTATATTTTTTTTGCAAATGTACTTGATTTTCTTGCTGAAAACTGACCATCGGCAAATGATTTGTAAGGCCAGCATGTCCCCGAAAAAGTTCAGGTTGCATGACTTTACTTTGTTGTTTAAATATTTTTTGATGTGTTATACTATGAAAAAACTCATCGCTGTTGCAACAGGGATGAGTGATTGCATAGATTGAATTGAACAAAAAAGCAACATCAAAAACGCCACACCCCAACAGGGATGAGTGATTGGATAGATTGAATAAACCCCGTATGCTAACTCACGGAGCTCAGAACATCCCGGGCATAAAAGCCATGCAAATGCATAAACTCACTGGCGGTAAAAGGCCTGAAAAAAAATTCTGTAAAAAAACAACAATAAAAGCTAATCAGGTAAGACAGATAAGGATTGCCGATTTTTCTAAAATGGTTAAAAAAATCCTGTTTGAAAAGCTGAAACCAACTGATGAATTCCTGGATGCATAAGACATGAAACAATTATTCAAAAAAGCCAATAACATTCTTGCCATCTGGAGAAACCGCGGCGTAATTGTGGGGAGCAAAACAGGGCGAAGCGATGGTTTATGCAATGCTGATCAATACGCTCCTACAGAGATAATCCTGTCAGCGTGTAGGTTGTCGCAAATAACCATTTGGGTGAAAAGTTTCAATAATTTATTCATTTGCCTGGCTCGTGGATTGTGTCTTTCATAAAATCACTTAAATGGCTAAGTCAATAATTAACTAAGTATTTATTTGAAAGTTGCTATTTACTTTTTTATAGTTAATAAAAAAATAAAAAAAATCAAGAAGGAAAGATGTACAGCCCGTTTATTAAGGAGAATTGAGTAACGGCAGTACTACTGTAAACTAAGTAGGTATCATTCAAAACTGAAAGATAAAACTAATGCCATATATTTAATTGTATGAACTACCAAACGGCGATTTACAAAGCATTACAAATTAAAAATTGTACAAACAGTTAAACATTCCTGTTTTATTAAACTACTTAAAATCAATGGTATCAGGATCACCGCCTTCAATAGCAAAATTGGTGCTTATCCTGTCAGCAGTAATCCCCGCTTTTTCTATTAAGTAAGTTTTTATTAATCCCACTTTTTTAACCGCCAATGCCTGCATCTGCTTATTCGCTTTAGGATAGGCTGTAATAGTAATAGTACAGGACGGGTGTTCCTGTAGTTTTTTAGCAATTATATCTAGTAAAACTTTGCTATCGTTGCTCAAGGTTGCTTTGTTCAATCTAATGCTCGGATAATCGTTGGGGCAATCACTTTGTGGCGTTAACTTTAAGTCTGTTATCGCTTTTGTTAAAGCAGTACAGCATTCAGGTACCGGGCATCTTCCTACACCATCAGCATCAACCGGTTGACATTCAGTAGGTGTAATCAATTGTTTATCCTTATAATCCGGAACACCATCACCATCTGTATCTTTTGCTACACCATGTGTATCCACAGGAGCGCCTGCAACCGTGTTAGGTTCTCTATCTAATTGATCCGTTACACCATCGCCATCCGCATCCTCAAAAACAGGCTTGGGAAGTTTCATATGCCTGGGCTGGTTAATTTCATTGTAAGCATAATCCAATGGGTTCAACCACCACAAGGGCTCCACCGCCTTTGCCCCTAAATTAAAATTCAAACCCAGAGACAGGTAATTATAGGAATCATAATCACTGGTTAATACAACATCTCCAACAGGATGTACCTGCCATTGCTGACCATCAAGTAAATCTGTTTTAATAAATGTCTGGCGATCTTCTAAAGCCAGGTTAATTCTTTTACTTAACCGGAATGCCATACCCACAAGAATAGTACCTGTCGGCATCAGGGTGTTTTTACCTAAGCTGCCCCTCCGGTTTTTTTCAGATTCTGCTTCTGTTTCATACGTATTATCCATGCCATTTTTTAACTGCTTTAAAATTGCCTTCCGCTTGTGATAATCAAGCGTACTAGTATAATTATCGGCATACACTTTATTAAAAAGAGCCGTGTAATTATTACCACTAGCATCAAGTGCATTAACCATTACATGATAGGCAGTAAAGCCGAGCCCCGCACCTCCATAAAGGGTGAAACCAGTCTTTTGTTTGTGAAACCGAAGGTTGTTGAAAGTAAGTATCCCTTGCAAAGAAAGATCCTGGATATGCGTTTTATAATTGTAATATACAGATTGTGCATTCCCCCCGTTTAGTGTAGGGCTTAAAGGAACTATGCTACCGTTGTTATTCCTAAATCCTGCATTGTATCCTTTACCAGCAGGGAGGTTACCATTAACACCGGGGATATCCTTATCCAGCCAGGCGCTATTTTTTACATTCACCATTGCTGGCTGCCACATTAACCCCTTGGCAGTTCCATTTAAATACTGCAACCTTACTGAGAAGATATAACCCAATGATTTTCTTATATGAGCTGCAAAACCAACTGTAGGTGCTACAACAGGAATATCACTACTCACTAGCATTGTACCGAAAGAAGCACCAATTTCCAACTGGTTGCGAGGCTTGGCAGGAAAGCTGTAAGTGTTATTCCAGAATTCATTTTGCTGCTGCATTTTTTTAGCTGGTATAACAGAAGAATCAAAAATTCCACCTGATGTTACCTGAGCCTGCGATTGTACATTTAAACAAAATAATACAATTATAAATAAGCAAAGACTAAGGTTTTTGTACCTCATATAATAACAGTTTTTGGGATTGTGCGATTGGTTGTTTGATAAACCAGTATATTACTGGTTATATTAAGTTACAAATATAATTTTTTTTAACGGTTATTTCAACCTCAAATCCAGTTTGCCGCAAATTGCAGATTGTTTTGCTACAGATTACACAAGATTTCGCAAGATTTTTGGCTTTTTAGTAGTTAAATCGTTTTTGAATTTTGGCTTAAGGGCATCTCTAAAAACACATTACTTTTTTTAGACCTCACGTTTAATTCCTCTCAAAAAGAGAGTAAAAGGGGAGTTTTTAGAGATGCCCATAAATGAAAATCACGTGTTATTAACTGTATTTATTTGTGCTAATTTATTTTAATTAACGGCAACAACAACCCGGCTGCCATTTAATATATATACCTCGCCGGTAGCGGGGCAGGTATAACTACCCTTACCAGTTAGTGACAACTGCATACGTTCTCCAAATTTTGTCATCCAGCCAATTTGTTTTGCAGGCACCCCCGCATACAATGCAAAAGCCGGAACATCCTTATTGATTAAGGCTCCTGCTGCAATAAAAGCATATTCTCCAATAGTAACGCCACATACAATCGTACAATTAGCACCCAATGTAGCACCTTTTTTTACCAATGTATCTTTATATTCCTGCTTTCTTTCAATAAAAGCCCTTGGGTTGTACACATTGGTAAAAACCATGCCTGGGCCACAAAACACATCATCCTCCAATGTAACATTATCATAAACAGAAACATTGTTCTGGATTTTGACACCGTTACCTATACTTACCTTGTTAGCTACAAAAACATTTTGACCTAACACACAGGATGAACCTATAACAGCACCTGCACTTACATGCACCCAATGCC
>JAYTTM010000417.1:0-1784 GCA_043745055.1 Chitinophagaceae bacterium
TTCTCATTACCAGTTCTACCCGGTACGTTTTATTTAAATCCTTTGCTAAGGTTACCAATGATTGAATGGATGATGGAATATTTTTATCCCGTATATAAATTGAAGAAAAGTGTACTTAAAATTCGCAGTGTTTTGAACCGCTGAAAAAAAACAATTGTTAATTTAACTTTTTTATTCTAAAATGCAATAATATTACATTTCTTTTTTTGAGCGCTATTTTGATATTATTCATAAACCAACGATTATGCCTGCCAATATTCAGAAAAAACAATTGTTTATAGCCAGTTGTATAGCCCTTCTTGTAACATCACTTTCTTTCGGAATCCGTGCAGGCGTGCTGGGCACAATGGGTGCCAAATTTAATTTGGATGCAGCCCAGCTTGCCACTATTGCCGCCACTGCTTTTTGGGGATTTCCATTGGCAGTTATCATTGGTGGTATGGTAGTTGATATTATTGGCATGAAAAAATTATTAGTGGCTGCATTTATTTTTCACCTTATTGGAATTATATTAACCATAACTGCCACTGGTTACTGGAGTTTGTTTATTTCTACCCTTTGCATAGGTATAGCCAACGGAACTGTTGAAGCCGCCTGTAATCCATTGGTAGCAACAATATTCCCTGAAAATAAAACTACTAAACTCAACCATTTTCACCTTTGGTTTCCCGGCGGTATTGTTATTGGAACTCTATTGGTGTATGGCTTAAATCACTTACTGGGTGATGAATATTGGGTATCACAATTGGAAATTGGATTGATGATTTTACCAACGCTGTTGTATGGATTTCTTTTCAGCAAACTGGAGTTGCCTGTTACGGAAAGAGTTTCCAGCGGCGTTTCATCTTCGCAGATGTATAAGGCTTTATTAAATCCGTTATTTCTTTTGATGATCATTCTGATGTTTGGTACAGCCATTACAGAATTATTTACCGGTCAGTGGATTGATGTTTTACTAAAAAACGTTACGGAAAATGCCATTTTATTACTTACCATTGAAACAGGTGTAATGGTTGTAGGAAGAGCGTTCGCAGGTCCTGTAGTACATAAATTTTCTCCTACCGGCGTATTATTAATGTCATCCGTATTTGCGGCGCTGGGGTTATACATGCTTGGTCATTCAACAGGCAATATGCTTTTTGTGGGTGCGCTTGTATTTGGGATTGGTGTATGTTATTTCTGGCCAACCATGCTTGGTTTTGTTTCGGAGAACCTGCCAAAAACAGGAGCTGTAGGAATGAACCTGATGGGCGGTGCAGGAATGTTTGCAGTTTCTGTTTACATGATATTTATGGGAGGCCATTATGATAGGCTTTTAGCTACCAAATTGCCTGCTGGTGCAGATTTAAAGGTTTATGGCGGAACGAATGCCACTGCAGAAATGGTAACAGCATTGAGTGAAGCTAAGAAAGCTGCCGGACCTGAAATTATAAATGTTACCTTAATAATACCGATCATACTTGTGGTTGTGTTTACAGGGTTGCTTTTCTATATGAAATCCAGGAAAAGTACAGCATCGCTTGCTACAGCAAATTTTTCACATTAATCTCCCTCCTAAAATGAGCAATCAACAAACAAGGCGCAACGCCATTAAAAGTCTTTTGGTAAGTACTGCCACTATCGGTGCAGGTGCATCTATGCTTTCATTTACAAGCGAAGAAAAATCTACTGAAAAAAATACCATGCTAAAAGGAAATATCAATCATTCAGTTTGCCAATGGTGTTATGGTTCAATTCCATTAGAAGACCTTTGCATAGCTGTAAAAAAAATCGGCTTCAACGCT
>JAYTTM010000418.1:0-6489 GCA_043745055.1 Chitinophagaceae bacterium
ATCCTACTTAACAAAGCATACCACATGCTTTTCCTACACTAGATAATGGTTCATCCGTAGTATAGTACTATATTTGTGATGAAACAAGAAGCGCTGTGTGAGGTGAGCGTCTCATGCACAGTTCTGTGAGAACGCTGGGGTGAAACTATTTTGCGTGACTCGATTGGTGGCAATGGTAAAAATGTACGTTAGCCTAAGAAATAAACTTAATACCTGAAAAAAATGCACCTAATACCAATAAAGGAAAGACTTCAAGACAATGAAGAATTTATTAAAAATCCATTGTGCCAGGAAACTATTCATATGACAATTGACTTTTACAAAAAAGTTGGATTTGTAAAGCCTTGGATTGGATATTACGCAGAAGAAAATGGGGATTTAGTTGGGAGTGCTGGCTTCAAAGGAAAACCAACAAATGGCACTATAGAAATAGCGTACGGAACATTCGAAAAGTACAGAAGACAAGGAATTGGGACAAAAATTTGTAAACACTTGGTTGAGTTATCTCTTAAAACTGACTCATCAATAAAAATCACAGCAAGGACTCTCCCAGAGGAAAACTTCTCGACAAGAATACTTAAAGCAAATAATTTTATATTTATCGGGACAGTAAATGATCCCGAAGATGGACAAGTTTGGGAGTGGCTTTTTACATCAAATGGATAACTTGACAACCAGCAAATTTTTTTTTTGGTCGAACCAATAAACAATTTTTTAAACATGTCTAGTCCTAAATATCAAACCACTACCACCAATAATGAAGCCCAATGTTGAACGAAACCGGTAAATTATTGGGACGTTGTTTTATATGGAGTTGTCGTTTTGCAAATTAGTGGTTACTAATGCAAAAAAGGATACGAATTTTTCACTATTGTTTTTCTGCCGCTCATGGGCTTTTAAATGCTTCTTTTTTTTCAATAGGCATAAAGGTTCTGTCTCGTTCTGGTATAGGTTGATCAAAAATCACCTAAAAAGGACATAAAATAACAATGCATTACCGAGTATTTAACACAAGGTACGGGCTACAGAAAACTGGCTTCTAAATATGGTGTTAGTAGAACCACCTTCAATAAATGGGTAATGATTTACCAAGGTTTTCATAACTTGCCACTTACTCAAAAACAAGTAAAGTATAATACAATACAAATGTTATTCGTAGTGTATCACACTAAACGAACGCAAACTTTATATCACCAAAACAAACAATAACAATGACAAAGATTACATTATTCGCTTCAACCCTTTTAATTGGCTTATTCATTCTAAACGGTTGTAACAACACTGACACTTCCAAATTCACCGCAAACAAGGAAGTAAAAGAAACAAAATCTGACATGCCTGAATATTTTAACCTGCGACCAAAACTTGAAAAAGATTACGGCTATTCACATGCGGTAAAAATTGGGGACTACCTTAGAATATCCGGCGCTGTAAGTATGAATGATTCAGGTATTATTGTTGCACCGGGTAACATGGATCAACAGATGAAAAACTGTTATAGTGACTTAGGAAAAGTATTACAACACTATGGCTACACTTACGACGACGTTGTTGCAGAGAATATTTACACGACTAATATGGCTGACTTCATAAAAGTATCAGGGTTCCGTAATTCCATTTATAAAAAGCAATTCCCAACCGGAACTTGGCTTGAAGTAAAAGGATTGGCATTAAAAGGACAGTTAATTGAAATTGACATGGAAGCTCATAAGACAAAATGAGTAAGTTTAGGTTGATAATTAAGAAGTACGAACGCACAATTTGGTTTGGCAATATGGCTGTGTAACGAATATATGCTCAATTTTATTTAACCCCAGTATAACCCAAAATAAATAAAAACAATCATTAAAGTCAAGTTCATCGCAGTGTCTCTCGAAGAGAACACTACACTTCTCGAATAAGATATGCCGTTACATAGAAATGCACCAAAAATGCAAAAAGAAAACGGTATGTCTTCTGCAAGCGACACTACGAAGAATAAACATTATTTGGAGGATATTATCAAAATAGGCAACTTTGTTTCATTTACAATTTCAAAAGACAAATACGTAGTTTACAAGTTTACGCTTACAATTTTTGGGAGTTTATTTATAAGTAAACTCAAAAAGTGCAAGCCCATATCTTATTGATAATTCGTTTAATTAGAAACAGTCAATTCGTACCCCAAAAATATGTAAAGCCTTTGGAAGGTACTGACGGACTTTATGAAATATGGGTAAGTTTAGGTAGAAAAGTTTTTAGAATATTTTGCTTTTTTAACAAGGGACACTTGGTAACTCTTTTGTATGGTTTTCGAAAAAAGACACCCAAAATGCCAATGTCAGAAATTGAAATTACAGAAAAAAAAATAGTATAAAGTCAAGCAAAAATAAGATGGTAGACCTTGAGGTTGTTATTGATAATAAATATGGCAATAGAGGTTCTAAAAAGAAGGTAATTTTGAAGAGGGTTACGAAACATTTAAGCCGGATGTTATGCTTCAAGGAATGCGACACAAGCATAACTTGACACAAGAACAACTTGCCGAAAAACGTGGCACGACAAAAAATTATATTTCTAGAATTGAAAATGATGCAAGCGACATAAGACTTTCAACGCTTATGACAATAGTAAAAGACGGATTTGGGTAGCATTTAAAATTCTCTTTTGGTATAGTATTGAAATTTTAATTAAAAATAAAACTCAAAAAATGTGGTGGCAGTATTTATTGGTTTTTGTAGGTGCCTTATTATTTGATATCGTTCCTTTTCCTTTCCTTCCCGCGTTTACGATTATGTTATTATTTCAGATAATTTTTCACTTAAATGTATGGTTAGTAATTGTAATAGGGGTAGCTGGCTCAGTTTTAGGCAGATATATTCTTACTTTATATTTTCCGTTAATAGCAAATAAGTATTTAAAAGTGTCAAAGTCTGAAGACATTCAGTTCCTTGGAAAGAAAATGAAAGAGAATAAATGGAAAGGCCAATTGGTCATACTTGCTTATTCATTATTACCACTTCCAACTACACCCCTTTTTTTAGGGGCGGGCATTTCAAAATTAAAGGCCTTGTATATTATACCTGCGTTTCTCATTGGAAAATTTACAAGTGACACTATAGCACTGCATGCAGGTAATTATGCGTCAGAAAACTTCCAAAATATAATAGATGAAGCATTATCTTGGAAGTCTATTGTAAGTTTTGTATTGTTCGTATTCATTCTTTTTTGTCTTTTGTTTATAGATTGGCGCATTTTGATTCAAAAAAAGAAATTGGCATTGAATTTTAGAATATGGAAGTAGATGCATTATTTGTTTCGTCAGTCTCAGACCAGGCTAACACGCTCTAATAATTTAATGATTACCTTTGTGCAACACTTTTTATGACAAAAACAACAACGAAAAATAATAAAAATTGGATAGTGGGAATTTTTGCTGCAATTGGTGCATCTCTTTGTTGCATTACGCCTGTACTTGCCTTACTTGGTGGTGCAAGTGGACTTGCCACATCATTTTCCTGGATTGAACCTTATAGACCTTATTTTATTGGCGCGACAATTTTAATTTTTGGATATGCTTGGTATCAAAAACGTAAACCACAAAATAGCGTTGATTGTAATTGTGAAACAGACAAAAGAAAATCATTTTGGCAGACAAAAACATTTCTTGGTATCGTAACCATATTTGCGGCATTGCTTATTGTCTTTCCTTACTATGCCAAAATATTTTATCCAAAGCCCCAACAGACAAAAGTTATTGTGTTGAATAAAAGTAATATTAAAACATTTCAACTCAACATTAGTGAAATGGATTGCGAAGCTTGTACAGCGCACATAAATAGTGAACTTTTAAAAATAAACGGAGTTATTGAAGCCAACACTTCTTATAAAAATGCAAACGCAATTGTTAAGTTTGACAACAGTAAAATATCCATTGACAGTATTGCAAGTGCAGTAAATAATATCGGCTATAAAGCGACTTCAATTACCAACAACAAATAAAATGGAAAAGATAATCAAACTTCAATCTATTATTACTTGCATTACTTGTGGACACAAACAAGAAGAGACAATGCCAACAGACGCTTGCCAATATTTTTATGAATGTACAAACTGTAAAACACGACTTAAACCCAAAGAAGGCGACTGTTGTGTATTTTGCAGTTATGGTTCTGTAAAGTGTCCGCCTATACAAATGGGAACTTCCTGCTGTTCTTTGTGACAGGTATCCAGCTAATATGAGGTTTTGTAGAATTCTTTCACTGCAAGTTGTCCTTTACAAATACTTTACCGCAGATGTCTATCGCCCAGAATGCTGCATTTCATTAATGAGATATGACGGTACAAGGAAATACCAGTAAAAGTACAAAATAAAAACGCACGGCCCACCGCGAGAGATACTACGAAGAATAAAAAAACATACACCTACCATACTGGTTTATTCATTTTTTGTAACTTCTCCATCTGAAAAACTGTCTCCAATAGAATGCATTAAACCGGATATGGGACCTTCCATTTTATGTGTCCGGTCATCCATCGTATTGTCATTTAAAAGTGCACCTATTTGCAGGGCAGCAGGTAAATAGGATAAAATAATATTTCGCTGTGCGGTTAAAAAATCCTTTATATCGCCCATGGTACTTTCTCCAGGAAGATTTTCTTTAATAATTTCAACGGCACATTCTGCAATGAGGTTCATATTTTTTTCGGCATTTCCGCTCGTATAAAATGAATAGGAAGCTACTTTTTCAACAATCTCCTTTCCAAAGCTGCCAAAAATGGTACTAACCCATGAGTCAGCATCATTTTTTTGTAGTATTTTTTCTGCATTTTCATCTTTCCGGCTAAAAACATACAGACCCGTTAATATCGAAGTTAGGGCCGATTGGCTAAACCGATTTTCATCAGGCGTGTCTTCATCTATGATCACTTCCTGCGTATTGGCATCAATTTTCTGTAATACGGGATAAGCCATTTTTACCTGCACAAGTTCTAAAAGATTTACTGACACATGGTTGGTTTTAATTGTTTATTAATTGATTGGATGACCTGCAGAAAAAATCGGCCCCTTTTAATATTTTTACTTGTTGTGTTTTTCTGAAAAACTCCTAACTCCAGACAACATTTTTAGCCAGGTTTCATCTGCTGTATAACATCTCTTTTTTGACTGTATGTTACTCTCTTCCTTTTTTATTCTCTAGTAAAGATCAAGCCCTTTTGGCATAAGTCAGTTACATAACCCAGAAAATGTTTTACTTAATCCACAGGTTTTCATTCACCGCAAGGTGTCTTTTAAAAAACCTTACTTCAGATGTCTCTTGCAGAGGAAAATGCACTTAACCCACATTGCAGCTAAAACGACTATTTTTCATCATTTTTCATGATTATTTTGTTTTTTAAATTCTGAAACCATTGCTACTAAAGGGTTTTGTTTTTAAGAATGGCTTGTAGTACACAGGGGGGTGTTCGTAAACCGGCAGCTATTTTTAGCTTTGTTACCGATGTATTTAAAAGCTTCATTCAGACATAATGCCGACATCAGGGAAATTGCTGCTTACTACCGGTTGGTAGAAAGTTATCGTAATGAATTTGACAGGGTTTGCCATAAAACACTTTTAAATATTGGCTTTTGGCCAGCTGCTAATAGGGAGCAAAAAGATAAAGTAGTTGACCATCTTAATGAAAGATATAAAAATGAATTGGCCCTTTTTGAAGAAACAGACTTACAGGTAGTGGAATGGGTAAATAGATTTTGGAATGAGATGATTGCAATCAAAACCATCGACCGCAAAACGATGGAAGAAAAACACAGGCTTGTAAAAGTTGATACCATAAACCATAAAGAAGCCAAAGAAATAGGCACAGAATGGATATGTGCCAACACATGGAATCACCTAAAACTTAATGAACTATTTGAAAACCTTGGCTGGAGTGAAGAAAAGATACAACTCGCCATGACACAGGTGATAAGCAGAGCCGTCTATCCAGGCTCGGAACTGGCCACCAGCAAATGGATAAAAGACAATTCAGCCATCTGCGATATCACAGGCTATGATGTAAACAAGATCACCAAAGACAAGCTTTACCAAAGTGCTTTAGATTTATACCACCACAAAGCAACCATCGAAAAACATTTATCTACCACCACCAATGAGCTCTTTGATTTGCAAGACAGAATAATACTTTACGACCTTACCAACACTTATTTTGAAGGCACAAAAAGAAATAGCCAACTGGCAAAATATGGCCGCAGTAAAGAGAAGCGCAACGATGCCAAACTGGTGGTGCTGGCAATGGTCATTAACATAGAAGGCTTCATCAAGTATTCGGCTATACACGAAGGCAACTATGCCGATACATCAGACATTAAAATACTGATAGAAAAAATAAGCAGCAATACCAGCACGGCAGCAAAGCCAATAGTAGTAATGGATGCAGGCATTGCTACCGAAAAAAATCTGGCAACTTTAACCCGGCAGGGCTACAAATATGTGGTGGTAAGCAGGTCGA
>JAYTTM010000419.1:0-1782 GCA_043745055.1 Chitinophagaceae bacterium
GTTGCTGTTATACTCAACACTGCCTGCGCCATCACCAAAAAGCCATTTAAATTGGGTATTGATACTGTTAAAAGTATTGCTGTTATTATAAAACTGAATAGTTGTGTTTAACGGAGCAGTTGTTTGCGATGCAGTAAAAATGGCTTTGGGGCCATTTACCACCACCGGATGAGCTGTTTTTGAAGAAGTAGCGGAGCAACCTGCATCATCCGTAACAGTTAAGCTTACATTGAAAACTCCCGGTGCCGAAAAATTGTGCAGCAGGGATTGGGCAGTGCCTGTAGTAGTTGTTGTACCATCATCCCAATTCCATTTACGATTGAGTATTTGGGTGTTGTACCCACTTGAACTATCGGTAAAAAGAATTGGCTTACCATAGCAAACCGTATCGGTTGAAAAATTGAATGCTGCATCTGCACCCAATAATTTGATGGGAATAAAGTTACTGGTATCAAGACAGTTAAAATATGGAGATCTTAATACCACTCTTATAGAATCTTTCGCTTTGGAAATGTTTTTAAAGTTGTTAGTAAAAGGGTTTGTAAAAATCCAACTATCATTCCAATCATTGGAAAGGGTTGAAAAAACAGTTCCATCATTATATTCGAAATGATCCTGGTAATACCAAAGCCAAATACCATCATACGGGTGCCGTTCAAGTCCTGTTAAAGAGTAGTCTAATCCCTGGTCTTTACAAAAGCTAGTATTAGTGGCGGTAAGTAGGGGATGCTGTTGTAAATACACATATACAATCAGTGAATCCTGTGTAGTGCAGCCACCATTAACCAAGGTAAGATGAACCATATATTTTCCACTTTTTGTGTAATGGTGAGAGAAATACTCCTGTTTTGTGTTTAAGGTAACGCTGGTGCTATCGCCAAAATCCCATATCCATTTTTTGGCAGCTATTGAGTTTTGCCTGAAGGTAATTGTTCCCCGGTCTCCGTCGCAGGTATTTTTTGCTTCGCTTATTTTTGCTATAGCTGGCAGCACATAAACTTTTAGAGACATTGAATCGTAGCACTGGTAATGCCCCTCACGAAGGGTGATGGTATGATAACCTGTGTCCTTAAAAAAATATACAAATTGATGGTTGTCGCTAGAGGAATAGCTACTGTCAACTGTCCATGCACTTAAAAAATAATATTGATACGCTGGTGTTTGAAAATAAGCCTGAGAATTTCCGCAAATAGTATCTCCCGAAAGTGATATAAAACTTGTCTTAGGGCGTTTTGCTACATAAAAATCATCGCTGATAGAAGTTCCTTTACATCCTCTATCATTTGTGTAATAAAGAATAGCTATGTGATACCCCTGCTCTGTAAATATGTGACGGCCTATTGAATCTTTTGACGTGGCGCCATTGCCAAAATCCCATGTAAAGTCAACTAGTTTTTCAGTAGTGCTAAAAGTAAATTCCCTCGCCAAGCTATCGCAGCCGATTATATTATCATCCTGATTTGTTATGTTAACTACCACTACCGGTTGTAGCGTAGGCACAAGTTTGCCAATTGAATCTACACATCCATTTACATCTGTCACAAAAAGTGTTACCCACCACAAGCTTGGCTGGCCAAATCTATAGCTGGCATTTTTACCTGCAACCTGTGGACTAATCGGAGATGTATATCTTTCAAAATTCCATTCAGTTTTTGCAGCTCCCAAAGTGGTATCGCTGAACGCTACTGTTACCGGGGTAAAACAGTAGGTTGGTATATCAACTACAAACCCCTTTGGTTGCAACAATTCCTTTATGGTAGCAGTTTGGGTAAGGGTTTGAGT
>JAYTTM010000420.1:0-1782 GCA_043745055.1 Chitinophagaceae bacterium
TTGTAATTCACCCAGGCAACTGTTTCATTTACTTCAATATTTTTAGGTCGCCTGTTGTATTCCAGTAAGGCATGTTCCAGGGCTTTATCATATTTATTTACGGATAGATAAGCATAAGCCAATTCTTTATCTGCATAGTGCCCAATGCTTTGATCTGTATTGGCTGCCTGTGCGTTTTTATTAAGTTCGTCAATCAATAATCCCGTAAGTTCATTGGCTTTTTCTTTTTGTCCTGATAAAAAATAAACTGTTGCCAGCTCTTCCCTAAAAGCCCCTTCAATAGCATCACTGGCTGCTTGTTTATAAAAGCCGATGGCTTTATTATAATCTTTTATAGCCGTTGCCAGCCTTGCCATTCCTGCAAAAGCATGCATATAACCCGGCCTTTCGTTTAATGCAATCTGGTAATTCATTTCAGCGCTTTTTAAGTCGCCGGTATTTTCGTATAAATGGCCTAGTTGTATCCTCGACCATTCAGTAGCTTCGTCACCGGGCGCACCAGCTTCAATAGCTAATTTCATAGCATCAATGGCGCCTGGATAATCACCATTAATTTCTCTCAGGTAAGATGCTCTTGCATAAGATCGTAAATCTGGCCTTATGTCCATCATTTGTTGTGCACAAATAACTGCACTATCATAATTACCCATTTCTACATTACCATCTACCAGTACACCGTACACAAATGCATTATGGGGTGCCTGGTTTTTTGCCTTTTCAGCAATTGCTAAACCATCTGCAAAATGATGCTGAGAAAGATAGATTAATGATTTTAATGTAAGCGCTTCAAAATTATTCCTATCTATTTCCAGCACATCACTTGCCTGTTTCATAGCTGCAACATCGTAATAGGGATAATTACCGGTGGCTCTTGCCTCTAATATAAAATTATTAGCCAGTGCAATCTTTGATTTAATATCAGCGGGATTTGCTTCTATTTTTTTAAGAAGTAGTGTAACATTTCTTTCTGTATTAATCCATTCATCTGTTTTTGCCAACAAACCATTTCGTTCAAGCAGGGTATAAACTTTTGCTGCTTTGTTTTTTTCTGTATGTTGGTACTTTAGCACTATAAAACTAACAGAGCCAATAAATACAATAATTAATGACAGATAAAGTATATTTTTTTTCATTTTTATTTTTTTAATTTAGGGAAATTGCAGTACGACTAAGCTTTTAATTAAAGGCTGTTTCAAAAAATACTATCGGTAGAATGATAAGCTCAACATATAACATCCATCCAGTTAAAAACCAATACGGGATTCAATTTCAGCCCTTTTTCGTTTTCTTTATTTTTTGAAACAGCCTTTTAAAATCATTATCCTTTTACAACTTTAATGGTTTGTTTTACTTCACCATCTTTAGTTACCCTGATAAAATAGGCTCCTTTATTAAGATCGTTGCCGCTCCATTTTTCTGTATAGGTTCCAGCCTTTAAATTTTTATTAACCAAAACTTTTAATTCCCGGCCATCTGCATTAAAAAGCGAGATACTTACAGCAGCAGGTGCATCTAAGTGATACATGATTGAGCTGTTATCTACAAATGGATTGGGAGAAACGGTAGCAAATACTTCCGGTGCAGTCATTGATAAAATACCCCCCGTATTTACCGAATTTCTATAAACTAGCTTTGGAGTACTGTATTTACTGGTTGCTTTACAAGGACAAATATAATCACCTGCAAACGGTGCCTGTACATATGGGAATGCAGGTTTAAACGGAACATCATTTGCATCAATCCCTGTGTTATATGTAAGTACATTCAACAGCTGAGGCGTAA
>JAYTTM010000421.1:0-6487 GCA_043745055.1 Chitinophagaceae bacterium
TGCAGAAGGTATCAGCATACATTACGAAGATAACATTGAGCTCATTGATAAAAATGCACAATTGGTAATTTATACCCCAGCTGTACCTAAAGATCACAAAGAGCTAAACTACTATTTGCAAAATGGTTTTACAGTTGCAAAACGTAGCGATGTGTTAGGCGCAATCACTGCAACTGGCTTTAATATTTGTGTAGCAGGCACTCATGGCAAAACAACCACTAGTACAATGCTGGCACATATTTTACGCCACAGTGGTTATGGGTGCAATGCTTTTTTAGGTGGTATAGCCGTTAATTACAACAGCAACTTTTGGTCGCAGAATACGATGCAAACGGGAAGCAGCGAAAAAGAAGTATTTGTAGCAGAAGCAGATGAATACGACAGAAGCTTTTTAAAATTAAATCCGGATGTTGCCATCATCAGTTCCATGGATCCGGATCATCTGGATATTTATGGAACCGCAGCCAATATGGAGCAGGCATTCATAGATTTTTCTGACAGGATAAAACCAGGCGGCTTGCTTATAAGCAAATATGGTTTAACACGTGGCAACGATTTAATTGCATCCAATCATATTACTTATGATGTGCAAAATGAGAAAGCTAATGTACATGCAACCAATATCCGCATCGGCAATGGAAGTTATGTTTTTGACATTCAAATAAAAGACAGGTTGATAAAAGATGTGGTACTGAATATGGGTGGAATGCATAACATAGAAAATGCAACAGCAGCAATTGCAGTAGCAGTTCATTTGGAAATAGCCGAAGAAAAAATTAAAGCAGCCGTTGCTGATTTTAAAGGTGTAAAAAGAAGGTTTGAATATATAATAAAGAATGAAAAAATAGTGATGATTGATGACTATGCTCATCACCCGGAAGAGTTGAGGGCATTGATTTCCAGTACAAAGAAATTGTTCAGTAATAAGAAATGCATTGTTGTTTTTCAACCGCATTTATTCAGCCGCACCAGAGACCATGCTGAAGGTTTTGCAGAAGTATTGGATCTTGCCGATGAAGTAATATTATTACCTATCTACCCTGCAAGAGAATTACAAATGGAAGGAGTAAGCAGCGAAATGATTCTGGAAAAAATGCACAGTGAAAATAAAGTGGTGTTAAGCAAAGAGAATTTATTAAAACATATTGAACAGGAAGTTGCAGCGCATGTGGAAGAAGGTTATAGCGGAACAGTTTTTATAACAGCAGGCGCAGGAGATATTGATACATTGGTAGAACCCTTGAAGAAAATAATTGAAAATAAATAACACGTTAAAATAAATCAATCGATTCTGTTTTGAAACGATTGTAAACTATTTCCCCGTTAGGGATAAGTATGGTGAAAAGAAAAACGATACTAAAATGGATGCTAACTACAGTATGGGTTACCATAGGTGCTGGTGTTATTGTATTGTTGGTAGCTGCTGTACAAAAAGAAGCAATGCAAAAATGTACCGGGTTAAACGTAGTTGTAAAAGGGGTTAGCAATAATTTCTTTGTAGATAAAAATGATATACTCGTCGCCATCAATCAATATGTTGAGGGGTCACCCGTTGGCCAGGCTGCAAATCTCCTCAACTTAAAAGAATTGGAAAACGATTTGGAAAAAAATATCTGGGTAAAAAAGGCACAGTTGTTTGTGGATAATAACGCTGTACTTCAAGTGATAGTAACAGAAAGAGAGCCGGTAGCAAGAATATTTACAAGCAGTGGTACTACCTTTTACATCGACAGTTCAAATGCCATGCTGCCCTTGAGCGAAAAGTATTCAGCAAGGTTACCGGTGTTCACCAACTTCCCTTCCGATAAAGGAGTGTTAACTAAAGCAGATAGCCTCCTGATAAAGGAAATAGCTGTTTTAAGTATTGTAATTCAAAAAAATCTATTCTGGATGGCAATGATAGAGCAGGTAGATATTACGCCGCAAAGGACTTTTGCACTGGTGCCTAAAATTGGTAACAGTCTTATAAGTTTTGGTGACGCAACCAATGCGGCTGAAAAACTAGATAGGCTTTTGTTATTTTACAAACAGATATTGGTAAAGTGTGGCTGGGATTATTACAGTTCAGTTAGCGTGCAATATGCTAACCAGGTGGTGGCAAAAAGAAAAGGTGCAGAAGATAAAACAGCCGATTCGTTGCGTACACTGCAAATGATGCAAATGATTGCCTGGAATGCAGAGCACCTTGCCAATGATTCAGCACAAACTATTGTTCAGGATAATGTCAACAACACAACAAATGTAAGCCTCATACAACAGTCAATTGAGAGAGAAGATAATGCAGAATCAGATGGTAGTCTTGAATTTAAAAAGTCTCAGGGCATACCCGTTATTGAGCATCCTGTATTAAAGAATCCGTTACCCGTGAAAAACAAACATGTTATTGGAATACCAACCGATGTAAAACACAATGCTGGTAAGCCGGTTGGATCAAAACTGACTTTACATAAAAATGCTGTAGTTGTTAAAAAGCCGGTAACTGGTAGTGCAAAACCAACTAATAAACCTGCATCAACTCAGGTTAAACCAAAGCCGGTAATGCCAAAATCAATAATGCCAAAGCCAGCAGTACAAAAACAAACTAATGAATATTAAAATAATAAGTCTATATAAAAATCAGATAAAAAATTGTCTCAACTGGTTTTTAAAAAGTTGAAGTAAAACACACAAACACAAATAAACACACACAACTATGAGTAGCGAACAAACCCCAACAACAGCAGAAAGCACTATGGTTAATAACAATCCCGTTATCGTAGGCCTTGATATTGGTACTACAAAAATTGCAGCTATAGCAGGCCGTAAAAATGAATATGGAAAACTGGAAATACTGGGCTTTGGCCGGGCCAACAGTAATGGTGTACAACATGGTATGGTACTTAATATTGATCAAACGATCAAAGCTATTCAAACAGCTTTGGAAAACTGTTACGCATCCAACCCTACGCTGATTTTAGACGAAGTTTATGTAGGTATTGCTGGTCATCACATAAAAAGTTTACAAACCAGGGGCGACATAGTAAGGCAACATACAGATGATGAAATTCGCCAGGAAGAAATTGACCGGTTGATAGAAGATCAGTACAGAACTTATATACCCGCCGGCGACCAGATTATTGATGTAATTCCGCAGGAATTTACGGTTGATAATTTTCAAAATATCCCTAATCCAATTGGGTACAGCGGTGTAAAAGTTGGAGCCAACTTTCACATCATTACCGGCGATAAAAATGCTATTCGTAACATTAAAAGAAGTGTGGATAAAGCTGGCTTGCGCACGCAGGATTTAGTGTTGCAACCATTGGCTTCTGCAGCTGCTGTAATGTGCGATCAGGATCTGGAAGCAGGTGTAGCCATTGTAGATATTGGTGGTGGCACTACTGATCTGGCAGTTTTTTATGAAGGTATTTTAAAGCACACTGCTGTAATACCTTTTGGTGGTGAAAATATAACTACTGATATTAAAAACGGATTGGGTGTTTTAAAAACCCAGGCCGAACAAATGAAAGTACAATTTGGTAGCGCCTTAAGTGATGAAGCTAAAGCAAATGCCTTTATCACCATCCCGGGTTTAAGAGGTATGCAAGCCAAGGAAATCAGTGTAAAAAATCTGGCAGGTATTATTCAGGCACGTATGAGTGAGATAATGGATTTTGTGAGTTTTCACTTAAAACAAGTTGGGCTTGATACCCGATTACTAAATGGTGGTATCATCTTAACTGGTGGTGGTTCACAGTTAAAACATCTGATTCAGTTAACAGAATACGTAACGGGTTTGAATGCAAGAATTGGTTATCCAAATGAGCATTTAGCAGGCGGTCATATTGAAGAATTAACCAAGCCGATGTACAGTACCTGTATAGGTTTGATACTAAAAGGTTACAACGATTACGAGAACAAGAACAAGCAGTTTGAAGAGCGGTTCCGTAAAATTGAAGTGCCTGCTGCCTTGCAAAAACCTGCGGTTGATGAGGTGTTGGCTAACTTACAAACAACACAAACTATCATCATAGAAGAACCAGCAATTCCTCAGATAAAAGAGCGTAAAACCTTAAAAACTTTTATGGATTCTTTTAAAAATGGTTTGCTCGAATTATTTAAGGAAGAAGGAGATGCTCAATTATAAGAGTCTCCCCAAACTTCCCGATTTATCTCGGAAGGAGTAAATAGAACAGGAAAATAACAGTAAGCTTTTTTAATTATACTAACCAATAATTTAATTTAATCTTTCAATTTAAATTCAATACTAAATGAATAAAAGTTGAGGGATTAAAATTTTAAAACTGCCTTGATTTTCTCTTGGGGAATGGAGAGGCCAATATTTTAATTATGATACATTTTGATTTACCAAAAGAACAGTCTTCTATACTCAAAGTAATTGGGGTAGGGGGTGGTGGCAGCAATGCCGTTAACCACATGTACTCTCAGAATATCGAGGGGGTAAACTTTATCATCTGTAATACAGATGCACAGGCTATTGCTCAAAGTAAAGTACCCAACAAAATACAGTTGGGCCCTCATCTTACGCAAGGGCTGGGTGCTGGTGCCAATCCTTCAATTGGCAGGCAGGCTACAGAAGAGAGTCTGGAAGAAATTAAACGCATTCTGGAGGTAAATACAAAGATGGCATTTATTACCGCAGGTATGGGTGGTGGTACCGGAACAGGTGGTGCACCAATTCTGGCAAAAATTTGTAAAGATCTCAACATACTTACCGTAGGTATTGTTACCACACCTTTTGCATATGAAGGTAAAAAAAGGCTGGCACAGGCAGAGGAAGGTATTAGTTTGTTGAAAGATCATGTTGATACTTTATTGGTAATTAGTAACGATAAATTGCGTCACCAGTTTGGTAATTTAAAAATGAAGGAAGCATTTGCCAAGGCTGATAATGTATTGGCTACAGCAGCCAAATGTATCACCGATGTAATTAACAGCACCGGACAAATTAATGTGGATTTTGCCGATGTATGCACCGTAATGCGGAATGGTGGTGTAGCCATCCTTGGCAGTGCAACTGCCGAAGGCGAAAACAGGGCGCAGGCTGCTATTGAAAATGCATTGAACTCTCCTTTGTTAAATGACAATGATATAAGAGGTGCCAAATGGATATTAATCAACATCAATTCCTGCGAAGGTGAGCACGAGTTTACCATGGATGAAGTTGAAGTAATACAAAGCTACCTGCTGAGCCAGGCCGGGGAAGACAGTGATGTGATTTTAGGACTTGGATATGATAACACGCTTGGTGCAGCATTGGGTATAACCCTTATTGCTACAGGTTTTGAGCACAAAGATCCTTTTGCAAAAACTATTAATCTGCCAAAGGCAGAAAAGAAAACAGATAAAATTGTAATGCCTTTACAGATGCCTGCAAAGGAGGAGGTAAAAGTAAAGCAACCAAGTTTTCAATTTGATATTGAAGAAGTAGTAAAAGAAGAAGCGCCAATAAAAATTGAACAGAAATTACCTGAGATGCCAATTGCCCGGGAAGAAGAGAAGATTGTATCAGTACTTGAAATGCCTGACTACTATAGAGCAACACCAGATACACAAGTGATAGAAATGAATGAACCACTTCCTGAAAAGATTGCTGAAAAACCTGTGAATGATGCATCGGTTTTTTTTGAAATTTCTTCAGCAACAGATCAGGTACCAGTTATCGAATTTGAAATGCCGGAACCAATACAACCCAAGGCTCCGGTTGCTAATAACGAAGTAGAAAAACCCATGGCGCCTTTTTTGTCCGGGTCTCAAGATGCTAGCACACCACCTGTTTCGTCACCAGGGGGATTTTTGGCAAAACCCTTGAATATATATGTTCAGGATAAGCCTAACACAGAATCCAATACTACCGAGGAACTAACCCCGTTGCAAAGTAAAATGCCGGAAGACGAGCCAGTTTTCGAAATGCAATTGGTGGTTAAAGATTCCCATCAGGCGGCGGAGGAAAAGCCACAGCAAAATCAAACCCAGTCCATCTTGTTGCCCAAAGTTGAGGAACCTGCTCTGCAGGACGAAACGGAGGAGCTAAGGCGCCGGGCTACGGATCGAATTGCAAAACTGCGTAATTTGTCATTCAACATTAATGCAGCCGATCCTAACAATGAGTTTGAAACTGTGCCGGCCTACCTTCGCCGCAATATGGAACTGCATAGTTCCATTGCAGACGTTGAAAGTTTTTACAGTAACTACACAGTAAAATCAGATGCCAACAACCAGGCAGAAATCAGCACAATCAATAGTTTTTTAGACGGCAAAAAACCAGATTAATTTTTTTATAGTGTGTGTTTTAGCCCCTTACTGCAAAGTGAGGGGCTTGTGTTTTGTGGTAATGTACGGGTTTGAAACAAGTGAGGTAAAGTACGTAAAAAACTATGCTGCAAAAGAACCATAATTGGAGTAAGCTATTTCTTTTTTTTATTCATGGAAATAAAGCAGGGTATTAACTTCATTAAAAAACCGGATAGTAAATCCGGTTTTTTAA
>JAYTTM010000422.1:0-1778 GCA_043745055.1 Chitinophagaceae bacterium
ATATTAGCCAGGATGCCATCAATATTTCTAAAATAAATGCAGAAGCTGCAGGCGTAGAACAATTGATTGAATTTGCTGTTGGCGATTTTGAAACAACTATTGTTCCGGAAAATGAGCCGGGTGTTATTTTTTTTAATCCGGAGTATGGTGATCGTTTAGGTGAGGAGGCTGCACTGCAAGTTACCTACAAACGCATGGGCGATTTTATGAAGCAACAATGCAAGGGTTACACCGGGTATATTTTTACTGGCAACCTGGAGCTTGCAAAAAAAATTGGACTTAAAGCCAGCAGACGTATAGAATTTTATACCAGCAAAATTGATTGCCGCCTGCTGGAGTATGACTTATACAGCGGAAGCAGGCAGAAAGATCTGTGATTTGTGATCTGTGAATTTTGAAGTTTGATTTGTGAAAAGTGATTTTTGATCTGTGAAGTATGAAGTTTGATTTCTGATTTGTGGAGTATGATTTGGAATATGTGATATGTGTGATTATGTAAAGTATGATTTATGAACTGGTATTGAAAATAGCATACCCTTTAAATAACTCCCCTTTAGGGGATGGGGGCAACATATTTGGTTTGTGATTTGTGAATTTTACCAAAATAACAAACCTTAAATTAATCAGGCCATCTTTAGAACTAATAACAGCGTTAAATGAAAGAACTTTTACAACAATATGCCAGCTACAATGCCTGGGCAAATTTAGTGTTGACTGATACCATTAAACAATTGCCTGAAGACGCTATTAACCAGGAAATGCTGAGTAGTTTTCCTTCAATTTTTAAAACAGTTTTACATTTACTGGATGCTGAAAGTATGTGGTGGCAACGAATAAAATTGCAGGAACATATTGAAAGACCAAGTGAAAATTTTACAGGTAGTTTTGCGGAGTTGCAAAAAAAACTACTACAGCAATCTGCACAGTATGAGATATGGGTTGCTACCGCTAATGAATTTCAATTGCAACATGTATTTGCCTATCAGCGCAGCAAAACAGAACAGTGCAAACAACCAATAGCAGAAACTTTGCTGCATATTTTTAACCACGGCAGTTTCCACAGGGGCCAGTTGGTAACATTGTTGAGGCAGGCAGGTATTACAAAAATTCCTTCTACAGATTTCAGCGCTTATTACAGACAGCGGAAAAATCAGCCAGCTAAAAAATAAAAAAAATGCACGGAATAACGGGCATTTTTTTATTTAATAAAGCCTGATGAAAAGCCAGTTTAATTCCGGCTTCTTCCTAAGTAAATCATTATGTATTGTACCAGCATTGCAACAGAAGCCAATGCAGCCACCACATAGGTAAGCGCTGCCCATTTTAAAGCATCCGTTGCCTGTTCATGTTCTTTGTTACGGGTAATGTTGGAAGTATTCAACCATTTTAATGCCCTGTTGGATGCATCAAATTCTACCGGTAAAGTAATAAGCGAAAATAAAGTGGTAATAGCAAAAAGAATGATACCGAATAACAATAAAGTTTGGTTACCACCGCCAAAGCCCAATATGCCGAGGCCTGCAATAATTACCCATTGCGAAAGTCTAGTACTTATCTGAACAACCGGCACCAGCCTACTCCTGAGCATTAACATAGAGTATGCTGTAGCATGTTGCACTGCATGCCCGCATTCGTGTGAAGCTACTGCTGCGGCTGATACATTTCTGCCTGTGTACACTTCTTCACTAAGATTGACAGTTTTTTTAATGGGGTCGTAATGATCGGATAAAAACCCCGGTACAGATGTAACCTGCACATCGTAAATGCCACTGTCTTTC
>JAYTTM010000423.1:0-6467 GCA_043745055.1 Chitinophagaceae bacterium
TGGAGAAAAAACGAGAGTACACCAATGGCATTTAGCCCATAAAATATACGATGCCAGCTACCCCCCATTTTTGTACACAATCTATTTTCCATAAAACTCTTATCCTGTAAAGGATACAGCTATTTTATTGCATATTTTTACCGGACAATAGTTACAATTAATATTGATTTATTTTTAGTAAATAAATTATTGCAAATGCAGAAATGGGCTTATTTGTTTTTAAGGATAAAGACTTTTTTAAAAAAGCTTACACTTTCGATGGCACTGCTTAGCAGCGTTTTTGTCATCTGCTTTACTGGCTTACTCGCTGTTGCCGACATGGTTTTTGAAGATAAGAATCTATCTTTTGATGAACGTGTTTTTTCAGGCATTCATCCCTATATCAATGCTGCAAATACCAGCATTATGGAAGCAATCACTTTCTTTGGCTCTCCTGCTTTTTTAATATCGGCTAATATTTTATTGATACTTTATTTTCTGCTAATTAAAAAACTTACAAATGATGCCATAAGAGTTACCGCTATAGCTGTAACCAGCACGATAGTTCTTTTTCTTTTAAAAACGCTTTTACGCAGACAGCGGCCGTTGATGCCGTTAATTGCACAGGCACATGGTTACAGTTTTCCCAGTGGCCATACTTTTAGCAGTGTTGTTTTCTTTGGCATGCTGGCTTACACTGCGTATAAAAATATAAAAAGCAACTTGCTTAAATGGATGGTAATTACAGCACTGGTATTAATAACTGGTATGGTAGGCGTTAGCAGGGTTTATCTTAAATTACATTATGCTAGTGATGTAATTGCAGGCTTTTGCCTGGGTATCATCTGGCTGTTTCTTGCTAGATGGCTTTTGTTTAAAACAGAAAAAAAAGCTTCAGTATAAGAGGGTGATTTTACGCAACTTGAAATTTTTTTGAATACTACCCTATATTCAATTGTATTACTTTGCGTAATAATTTTTTCTGCTTTTGTTTTAACCTGTCAAGTTTAAGTGCCAAACGACAAACTGAATTTGAATACAGAAATAAAATATAACTTCAGCCAATTTTGAATCAACTATACAAATTATAACATGAAATATTTAAAGCTAGGGTTAACTTTTCTTTTTGGCGCAATCATGATTTTTGGAGGAATCAATCATTTCCTTAAACCCGAAATGTATTACCCTTTTATTCCCGATTTTCTGCCTCAATCTTTTATTACCCTGGCATCAGGTGTGCTGGAAATTGTTTTAGGAATTGGTGCATTTATACCAGCAACAAGATCGAAAGCTACCATGGGTATCTTTATTTTGATGATAATATTTTTGCCTTTACATGTCTGGGATGTATTTAAAGAACATCCTGCCATCGGCAGTCACCTTGCGGCAATCATAAGAGTACCAGTTCAATTTTTGTTTATTTTTATTACCTGGTATATTAGTAAAAAGAATTAATTTTTCTGTAGCCTCTCCTCATTCTGGTTATAAATTCCAGCTTAACTCAACCATTATTTGCTTGTGATTTTTTCAATGTAAAATCAACAAAAACTCTACGGTATTAATGCTATTGAAAATATAAAATGATTGATCAACACAGGTAACCGGGTATAGACAGTCGCATTAAAATTGCAGAAAGCTTTCATGTTTTTACTATTACAAATATTCCATACTATAAAAGCTGTTTAAATTGGCGTGAGGTTTAATACTAACAGGTGCGAAATACTTTTCTAAGTATATTTACGAAACAACAGTTTCAAAATACGCAAAAGCATTGCACCGCCTCACAACTTTTATAACAATTAAGTATTTAAACAACACAGCCCTGTGGTTAAAATACTGTAGCTGTCTGCTTATATTTATGTTGATTGCAATTGCTGCAGTTGCCCAAAGCGGCTGCGAGGTAAAAGGTGTAAAAGGGCAAACGCCTGCCTCGGCCTTCCCGGTTTGTGGTGGTACACTGTTTGTAATTGATACAGTACCCGATTGTATCAATTATCCATTTCCTGCACCTGGTTGTCCCCTTGTTGGGGTGGGAGATTATAAAGATAAAAATCCCTTCTGGTACACTTTTACCTGCTATAGTTCCGGTTCATTGGGTTTTGAAATTGACCCCAAAAATCCTGGAGACAATTACAACTGGCAGTTCTACGATATTACAGGTCACGGCGCATCTGAAATTTACTCCGATGGTGCATTGGTTAAAGGAGCAAACTGGAGCGGCAGTCCGGGTAAAACAGGTGCATCATCCAGTGGTAGCAACATTCGGGAATGTGCATCTGCGCCGGGTGATAATGTTTCCACTTACAGTAAAATGCCCGACATTATTGAAGGTAATACCTACCTGTTGATGGTGAGCCATTTTGACGATTTTACACAAAGTGGTTTTACACTTTCTTTTAAGGGTGGTTCTGCAAGTATTGAGAATCCAACAACACCAAGATTGTTGCAGGCGGCTGCAAATTGCGATGGCACCCAGTTTAGCGTAAAGCTTTTAAAAAAAATGATCTGTACCAGCATTGCCGCTAATGGCAGCGATTTTGAAATACAAGGTTTAGCAGGTGTCATCAATGCTGCTGTGGGCTTTGGCTGCAGTGGCGGGTTTAGTACAGATTCTGTTATCCTTAATCTAAGCAGTGCAATTGCTCCGGGAAGCTACACAATGGCTATAAAAAAGGGTAGTGATAATAATACCCTGCTGGATAATTGTCTCGACTCAATTGAAGGTGGAAATTCCATTGGCTTTAAGGTGCCTCCAAGGCTTCCGGCAGTTATGGATAGTATCACTACTCCATCCTGTGCGCCTGAAAAATTAGCACTTGTTTTTCAAAAAAATATACGTTGCAGTTCAATAGCTGCTGATGGCAGCGACTTTATAGTTAAGGGCCCTTATCCGGTAAAAGTTATAAAAGCAAATGGCCTTTGCATCAATGGTATCACTACTAAAATTGAATTGCAATTGGCAGCGCCCATAGTACATGAAGGAACCTATACCGTAACGCTTATTAACGGCACTGATGGCAATGCTATCACAGACCAATGCAACCTTGAAACACCCGCTGGTGCAACCCAAATTTTCTATGTTAAAGATACCGTGTCTGCAGCGTTTACTTTCCAGTTATCCGAAGGTTGCAGGTACGATACCATCCATTATTTTAATGCTGCAACAAATGGTAAAACAAACTGGAATTGGCAATTTGATAATGGCAGCAGCTCCCAACCAAACCCAACAGTTGTTTACAGCAGCTTTGGTAATAAAATTACAAAACTTATTACCGGCAATGGTTTTTGCAGTGATACTGCTATAGTAAATTTTTTTGTTGATCATGATTCACTGCTTGCAGCTTTTACAATGCCTTACCGCTATTGTCCCAATGAGTTTGCTTATTTTAAAGATACCAGTGTGGGTAAAATAACCAACTGGTACTGGCAGTTTGGAAACGGTTTGGGAAGTACGCTGCAAAGTCCTCCACCGCAACAGTACACTACTGCCGGTTTTGACCGTTTGTACCTGGTACAACTCATTGTGCAAAGCGATAAAGGCTGCTACGATACGGCTGCATAATATTTAAAAGTTGCCAATAACTGCCGCATTGCTGTACCCTCCGCTTTTACACCAAATAATGACGGCCTCAACGATTACCTGTACCCTTTAAATGCCTACAAAGCCAACAATCTTTCATTCGTCCTATTTAACAGACTGGGCCAGCAACTTTTTTCTACTAAAGACTGGACATACAAATGGGATGGCACTTTTAAAGGAGAGCAACAGGCTGCCGGGGTTTACATATGGCAGCTTGAATATACCGACAGTGACACAGGTAAACGGATTTTCAGTAAAGGAACAACCGTTTTGATAAGATAAAATGCTGGCTATGATGATTGTTAATAGCTGTGTTAATTTCTATGCAGCATTGATGTTTTTCAAAAAGATTAAATTCAATACGTTAATTGGGGCATGGCCCATTTTAATGGCAGCAACAACAGATGGGTATATATTTAAAACCAGAAATTATAATTATTGAAATGGTACATTATATTAATACTGATTTTTTTATTTAGTTGCCTGTCTACTTTCATAATCCTCAATAGTTTTCTTTGCCGTTAATCATCCGGGAAACAATACCACTATATTTTGTAAGATCTGCTCTTATAACTCCACCAATATGGATTAAAAAGAATGTATATAATGCCCATTGCACAATACTATGCGTTTCTTTGGCGACGTCTTGTACAGGCTTTAACCATTCAATGTCTTCAAAAGCAAGTACCAGCCCGGTTGTGGCCATTACAATAAAGAGTATATAAAATACCGCATAGCTATATTGTACAAAAAGGAAATGCTTTCTTTCTACGCTATCTGAGGGGTAACCAAGCGCTGAACGGATCTTTGCTGCCAGTTTTTTTTCCTTTGACAATCGGACTTCAATTATGATACGGCTTAAGATTAGAAAACTAAGGCCGAAACCACTATACTTATGAAGCGTCCACAATTTATCACTGTATTCATGAGCCACATTCCAGGCCTGGTCTTTGGTAACTACACCTCCTTTTTCCTGCACCTGCTGCTGAACCAGGCTGATATTGTTATCAGTCTTAAATAAAGTTGCCCCAAATATTACAGTAGTTATAGAAATAGTGAAGAACAAAAATGTAAGCCAATGCCATAACCTTACAGATGCTGGTTTGGCAGTACGAAAAAAAGTAACTTCTTTGTTTGTTGTAGCTATTGACATTGGATGGGTAGTTTTTTGTCATAAAAAATATACAGTACAAAAGTACGAAGTAACAGGCACTACATTTATGTTCTCAGGTATGGGATCTAACATTTATTACTCAGACATGAAAAATATTTTTAGCTGCCGGTATTTGTATTTCATTATATCATCATTGCATCACAATCTTTTTTTGTGTTTTAATTCTGCGGAATATATTTATTAATTCACTTGTACCTTTTAACTGGCCTGGCTTCTGTTCCCAACAGCCAGCGACATCCAATAGCTACCGGATTTAAAATGCACCCTCTTTCAATACTCCCCACTTGCTACTTCAAATTTCAATATATTGCGAAGGCTTGCAAATAAAAACTGAGCAATAAAAATCAGTAATTAATTGATTGCATTTTTTCAAAATTTATAAACACCGCAGTTGTATGAAATCCATTTTTTTTATTTCCACCTTTTTATTGGGATTAATTTTTTATTTACCCTGCCAGTCTCAAACCACCATTGCGGTGGAAACAGCTACCTATGCAATAGTACTGCAGGCAGATAAAGACAATATGCTTAGCACAGTATATTGTGGTAATAAACTGGATGCGACTGCAGATTATAAAGGCATTGCCGAAACCTCCCGTTACCCACAAGGCAATGCTGGCATCTATAACAACGCCTACACACCCGCAGGCACCTGGAACCTTTCTGAGCCTGCGTTGCAGGTTACCCATGCAGATGGTAATTCCTCACTGGAATTAAAATATGTAAGCCATCGCACTACTAAACCGGATGCTAATACAAGCCTTACAGAAATTATTTTGCAGGATCCTATTTATAAACTGACTGTACTATTATTTTATAAAACCTGGAACAAGGAAAATGTAATAGAACAATGGACGGAGATCAGCAACAAAGAACAGGGACCGGTAGTGTTACAGAAATATGCATCTGCCAATTTATATTTTTCCAATAAAGATTTTTACCTCACCAGTTTTCAGGGAGAGTACCTGAAAGAATTGCAGCCGATGGAAGAAAAATTATTACAAGGCACCAGAACTATCGATAGTAAACTGGGTACAAGGGCCATGCTGCTGGGCTCACCCAATTTTATGGTATCGTTTGGCGGACCGGCAAAAGAAAACAGCGGTACAGTTATGCTTGGCCAGCTTGCCTGGAGTGGAAATTTTAAACTTGATTTTGAAATTGATTCTTATAAAAATCTGCGGCTGATAACAGGTATCAATCCTTACGAAGCGGCTTATACTTTGCAGCAAGGAAAAAGTTTTAAAACGCCTTCGCTGGTTTACACATTTTCCAATACCGGCACCGGCCAAGCCAGCCGCCAGTTACATAGCTGGGCAAGAAAATATCGCTTGCTGGATGGACAGGGCGAAAGGCTTACGCTGCTCAATAACTGGGAGGCTACCTATTTTGATTTTGATGAAAATAAACTCTCGGGTTTGTTTAAAGATGCAAAAAAATTAGGGGTAGATATGTTTCTGCTGGATGATGGCTGGTTTGGCAACAAGTATCCCCGTAACAATGATATGGCAGGCCTGGGCGACTGGCAGGAGAATGTAAAAAAGCTGCCTCATGGCATTGGCTACCTGGTAAAGGAAGCAAAGGCAGCCGGAGTAAAATTTGGTATCTGGATAGAGCCTGAAATGGTAAACCCCAAAAGTGATTTATATGAAAAGCATTTGGATTGGGTGATAAGGCAACCGCAGCGGCCGGAAAAATATTATCGCAATCAACTGGTGCTTGATCTTTCCAATC
>JAYTTM010000424.1:0-1774 GCA_043745055.1 Chitinophagaceae bacterium
CAGTTTAATGAAGGCGGTGGATGAATTACATTTAAATGGCATTAAAGTATTTGCCAGCGAAATGACGGCTACCACCAAAGTGTATGAAATTGATTTTAAAGAACCTTGTGCCATCGTATTAGGTGGAGAGGAACATGGTGTTTATCAACCCCTGTTAAAAATATGCGACGCAATATTTCAAATACCCATGCCGGGTGAATTTGAATCACTCAATGTGTCGGTGGCCAGTGGTATTATTTTGTATGAAGCCATCCGGCAGCGTGCTGTGGAGGCCTGATAAATTATTTATATTTTATTATAATTAAAACGAGGCTGTATTTTAAGACAGCCTCGTTTTACATTTAATGCTTGCAATATTTCAGTAACTTATATAATAAGTAACATTTATTTATATACTAAAATTTTGCCCCAACAGAAACAAAGAAGGTTCTGCCATCACCCGGTAAAGCACCGGGGCCAGGATAGCCGCCTGCACGACGTGTAAAGTAGCGTTTGTCAAAAAGGTTATTAAGTCCTGCTTTTATGTTCAATTTTTTTGAAGGCTTATAAGTAACGGTTAAATCAGTTACAGAATAAGATGGAATTAAACCTGTTTGTCCGTTAGCTGTTGGTTTTACAGTATTGTTTGCATCGCTATAAGTTTTGTCAACATAGTTTATTTGGGCGGTTAAAGAGATAGTTCTATAGCCAGCTGTAATGCCGGTACGTAAAATATTGGTTGGAGCATTCTCAACTTTTTTACCCTTTGTTTGCGCATCTTTATGATCGCCACTATAAGTTGCATCTGTATAACCATATGATCCAAAAATTGACAACTCTGTTTTAATACTTTTTGTAAATGCCTTTACAAGGTCTATTTCTGCGTAACCCTCAAACCCTTTACTGGTGCTGTTTCCTACATTTGTAATTAACCGGTAGTTAGTGCCTGTTGGTGTTATGGTTCCTACCCGGTTATTGTATTGCAGGTAAAAGCCACTAATATCAAACTGAAGAAAATTGTCAATTTTTCCTCTATAGCCAAGGTCAATGTTATACCCCCTGGCATCTTTCAGGTTAGGATCAACCACATCTGTTGTTGGTGGTGCCTGTAAATTGGCAAATTGAATAGGACGGTATGCCTGGCTGTAATTTGCATAAATTTCTGTGCTTTTTGTAAGATGGTATTCGCTACCCAATCCTGCCAATACAAAACTGCGGCTCCGTTTTACTTCCTGTAATTTAATTGGATCACCACTATTAGTAGCATAACCAATTCTGCCACCTGCTGTGCCTTCCAGCCATTCATACCTTACGCCGGGTATTACCAAAAATTTGTCTGAAATTCTAAAAATATTTTCTATAAACGCAGCTACATTTCGTGAGGTAAAGGCAATATCCCTGGTGTAATTTCCAATCAGGGTCATATCGTAATCAGTACCGGTTGATCCTTTCCCATCGGCTACCCTCGTAGTTGTACCAGTGTAAAGCCGGATACCGCCTGATAAGCTATTCTTCATTTTACCCAAATAATAATCCGTTATGATGCGACTTTCCAACGCATAATTTCTGTATTTATCCGCATTCAAAACCCTGTTATTGTACTCTTTTGTAGTAGTGTTGATGGTATCTTTTGTTGTAATAGATGCTGTAAATCCTACACTGTTCCTGTCTCCGATGGTAGCAAATATTTTGGTGTTCCAGCGTGTATGATCATTGATGGTATAGTTGGCGATTAATGCGGGCATAGTCCAGGTAATATCGAACCAGTTGCGGCTGCGAAAGCTTTTTTGAGCAT
>JAYTTM010000425.1:0-6454 GCA_043745055.1 Chitinophagaceae bacterium
CCAAAGAAAGAGATTTTATACTGGGTGCTAAATTGGTAAGGGGTGCATACATGGAAAATGAACGCAAAAGGGCTATCGAAAAAAAATATCCTTCACCGATACAACCGGATAAGAAAAGTACCGATAGGGATTACAACGAGGCAGTGCAATTCTGCATGCAGCATATTGACCGGATTGCAATAATTATTGCCAGCCACAATGATAAAAGTAATTTATATGGAGTTGATCAGGCTTTACAAAATAATATCGAACTCAATCATCCGCACATCCATTTTTCTCAATTGTATGGCATGAGCGATAACATTACATTTAACCTGGCTAAAGCAGGCTGTTCTGTAAGCAAGTACCTGCCCTTTGGCCCAATAAAAGATGTAATACCCTACCTCATGCGCAGGGCCCAGGAAAACAGTAGCGTAAGTGGGCAAGTGGGCAGAGAATTGGTGTTGATAAATAAGGAAATGGAGCGGAGGGGGATTTAGGAGGGTTGAAAATAGGTGAAGCTGTTGGATAGCGTTAAAAAGTTGATGAAGTATAGTACCTTGTTAAACCCCACCAACTACCAATCAGCAATTATTCCCCTACACAGGCATTGTACGTATTCATCAGCAACGCTCCTATAGTCATTAATCCTACACCACCTGGTACAGGAGTTATGTAGCTGCATTTGGGGGCTACATTTTCAAAGTCAACATCACCTTTTATTGCGAAGCCGCTTTTTTTGGTTGCATCGGCTACACGGGTAATACCAACATCAATCACCACCGCATTTTCTTTTACCATATCAGCTGTTAAAAAAGCTGGTCTGCCAAGGGCTGCCACAATAATATCAGCCTGCAAGCAAATTTCCTTTAGATTGTGTGTATGACTATGGCAAACAGTAACCGTGCAGTTACCGGGGTTGGTATTGCGGCTTAATAATATACTGATAGGCCGGCCTACAATATTGCTTCTGCCAATTACCACTGCATGCTTTCCTTTGGTGTCAATTTTATAATGCTCCAGCATCAGCATAATACCATACGGAGTAGCCGGGATAAATGTTGGAAGCCCTTGTACCATCTTACCAATACTCATCGGATGAAATCCGTCCACATCTTTTTGGGGGTTGATGAGACTGATAATTTTATCTTCATTTATTTGTTTGGGCAAAGGCAGTTGAACCAATATTCCATCCACATCTGCATCTTTATTCAATTGCTCAATGGTATCAATTAATTCCTGTTCACTAACGGCTGCATCCAACCGGATGAGAGTGCTTTTAAAACCAATTTCTTCACAGTTTTTAACCTTGCTTGCTACATAGGTTTCGCTGGCGCCATTACTACCTACCAATATTGCTGCCAGGTGAGGCATTTTGCTTCCGGTAGCTTTTAATCGGGCTACCTTATCTTTAAGCGAATCTTTAACTGCTTGCGATACAAGCTTTCCATCTAATAGTTGCATAACGCAAAAGTAACAACAGTATTTGTAATACTGGTTTCAACATCCCGATTTATCTTTATATTGCTTTAAAAAACTATTGCTGCTTTGAGAAATCACTTTTATTGTTTGTTGTGCATTTTGTGTTTAAAAGGGTTTGCTGTATTTTCCCAAACCTTGCGACAGCCAATATCTGCTGTGTATCTTGGCCTTGGCTCCTACAGTACACAGCATGGCGATGTGTTTTCATTTGTAAATAACCAGGCCAGCCTTGCTCAGGTAAAGCAGGTAAGTGCTGGCGTGTATGGCGAACGGCGCTTTTTGCTTTCTGCAACAAGTATGTACACTGCTGCCATTGCAGTGCCATCTTCTTTAGGCAATTTCGGCGTTAGTCTAAAATATCTTGGGTACAAAAATTTTAATGAAAGTCAGGTTGGTTTGGCCTATGGCCGAAGCCTGGGCAACAAAGTTGATGTTGGTATCCAGTTTAATTATTACGGCTACAGGGTACCGTCTTATAACAGCGATGCGGCTGTAAATATAGAGATTGGCACCATTGTTCATTTAACAGAAAAGCTGAATGCAGGTGTGCATGTGTACAATCCCATTGGCGGTAAATTTTCCAAGACGGATGAAAAAATTACCTCAGCCTATAAATTTGGCCTTGGCTATGATGCCTCCGAACGTTTTTTTGTGAGTGGGGAAATAGTAAAAGAAGAAAATTTTCCGGTAAATGTAAATGCTGGTTTTCAATATCGTTTTGCCAAAGCATTTTTTGCCAGGGGCGGTATTGCAACTGCTACTGCTGTTGGCTATGCTGGGTTTGGAGTAAGCTGGAATAATTTACGATTGGATGTAAGCGGTAGTTTTCATCCGAAGTTAGGGATATCACCTGGCATATTACTCATTATGAATTTAGGCAAAAAAGAGTATTCAACTATCCCATTAGACAATCAATGATAAGGAAATCATCAACCAGGGATTTAACCAACTTTCAATCAGCTACTCAAGAGCCTAAAGATTTATTTTGGAGCAGGGTAGGAAACAAATGCTTAAGGAGACTGTTGGTTTTATTTTGTTTTCTTTTTTGGCAACAGGGTAATGCACAAATTATAAAATTACCACAGTTACCCAATACAACGGTTGAGCAACAGTTGGAGGCTGTAACAGAAAACAATGAGGATACCGAAACACAGGACGATTCGTTTTTACAATCACTTCAGCATTTTTTACAATCGCCGCTCAATCTCAATACCGCAGATGCAGCTTTATTGAAAGAGCTGATTATTCTCTCGCCTGTACAAATACAAAATATTATTTCGTACCGAAACCTATTTGGTAATTTCATCAGCATTTACGAACTGCAAGCCATTCCCGGCTGGGATGTTTTAACCATCGAAAAACTGCGGCCATATATTACGGTTAGTACCAGTGCCAATATTATTTCATCTATTGGTGAAAGGTTAAGCGGGGGTGCCCATAGCATACTAGCAAGGGTTACAAGGGTATTGGAAAATTCAAAAGGATATTTATTGGATTCTACCACAGTCAATAATTATTATCCGGGATCTCCGCAACGTTTTTTATTCCGTTATAAATATCAATATAAAAATTTGTTGCAGTATGGAATAGTGGCCGAAAAAGATGCCGGCGAAGAATTCTTTAAGGGCAGTCAGCCAAAGGGTTTCGATTTTTATTCTTTTCATCTTTTTGCAAGAAATATTGGTATCATTAAATCATTGGCAATAGGTGATTTTACGGTGAACATGGGGCAGGGGCTTACCCAGTGGCAGAGCCTGGCATTTAAAAAAAGCCCGGATGTAGTTAATACAAAAAGACAATTAGCTGTATTACGTCCCTACAATTCTGCCGGCGAAATTAATTTTCACCGGGGCGCAGGTATTACACTGGCTAAAAAAAATATGGAGCTCTCTGCCTTTGTTTCTTATAAAAGAGTAGATGCCAACCTGGTTGTAGATACACTTAATAATGAAGATTTTATTTCCTCTTTACAAACATCCGGTTTACATAGAACCAGGAGTGAACTGGCTGATAAAGGTGCTCTACAGCAACTTGCTTATGGCGGTAATATCGCTTACAACAAGGGTAACCTGCATGTAGGAGCAAATGTTATTCAGTATCATTTTAATTTGCCAATAAATAAATCTACTGACCCATATAATACTTATGCGTTATCAGGCAAAAAGGCCGGCAACCAAAGTATTGATTACAGTTACACCTTTAGAAATATGCATTTTTTTGGTGAGGCAGCATTTGACAATCATTTTAATAAAGCTACTGTTAATGGCCTGTTGGTAAGTGTAGATGCTGCGGTGGATTTAAGTTTTGTGTACAGGAATATTTCTGAAAAGTACCAATCGCTGTACACCAATGCTTTTACAGAAAGTACGTTTCCAACTAATGAGAGAGGGTTTTATTCCGGCATTAGCATCAGGCCAAATAATTTTTGGCGTATTGATGCGTATGCTGATTTTTATAAATTCCCCTGGCTGCGTTACCAGGTAGATGCGCCTACAGTAGGAATGGACTATTTTTCGCAGGTTACTTATAAGCCCAATAAACAACTGGAAATATATGCCCGCTATAGAACAGAAACAAAACCTAAAAACTTTAACCCTGATAATAATATTTTATCACCCGTAATACCCGGGCAACGCCAGAATTTCCGGGCTCAAATTAATTACAGAATTAACCCCATTTTTACTTTTAGGAATAGAATAGAAATAAACTGGTACGATAAGAAAGGAGCCAATCCTCAGAACGGATTTTTAGCATACGTGGATCTTTTGTACAAGCCAATGTTGAAGAAGTATTCTGCAAATATGCGCCTGCAATATTTTGAAACAGATGGGTATGATAGCAGGTTATATGCTTACGAAAATGATGTGCTGTACAGTTTCTCCATTCCTGTATTTTATGACAAGGGTTACCGGTATTATTTCAATGTAAATTATGATGTAAACAAACGGTTAAGCTGCTGGTTTCGGTGGGCACAAACTATTTACAAAGACAAGACCACAGTAGGTTCTGGGCTGGATGAGATAAAGGGAAATAAACGGACAGAAGTTAAGTTCCAGGTATTGTATTATTTTAATTAATCAATTTTGCATGATGTATTTCCAGTCAATTTATTGTTTAAGGATAACATGACTTTAACTATACGTTAAGTGTTGAAAACATTTAACCAGCCTTAGTTTAACCCCTCCACAAAATACATATCAATCTGCCCTTTGTTTTTAGCTTCAATTTTTCCACGATGGATACAGGTAAATTTATCTTTTACTATTTCATAGGTTGTGCCGCTGATGTTTACCTTTCCAACATGCCCACTGCTTTCCATCCTTGAAGCGGTATTAACAGTATCACCCCAAATGTCGTAAGCGAATTTTTTAAGCCCCACAATTCCTGCAACTACCGGCCCCGTGTGAATTCCAAGACGCAATTCGAAAAAAGGTTGCCCTTTTTCCTGTCTTTCTATTTTATTCCTTTCAATAAAGTTCACCATTTCCAATCCGGCAGCTACTACATCAAAAGGATGTGTACTATTTGTTGCGGGCAATCCCCCGGCACACATATAAGCATCCCCAATGGTCTTTATTTTTTCAATTCCAAACCTGGTTATTATTCTGTCAAACTCACTGTAACAAAGATTAATTTCAGCAACCAATTCCTCAGGAGTTAAGATTTCACTTGCTTGTGTAAAGTTTTTAAAGTCGGTGAACAAAACACTTACCGAATCAAAGCTTTTTGTTTTTGCCGTACCGGTGGCTTTTAATTCTTCCGCAGTTTCTTCCGGTAAAATGTTTAGGAGTAATTCATCACTTCTTTTCTTTTCATTTTTTATCTTGTTACGCTGCATTAGAAATAAGGTGGCAAATAAAAGCACCACCGTAAAGCCACCAATAAAACCATTTCGTACAATTTTTTGCCGACGTATTTGCTGCTGTTGTATTTCTTTATCCTTGTTGAGCAAACTTATCTGAGATTCTTTTTTTTCTATATCAAATGTAAATTGAAGTGTACCCAATTTTTTATCTGTATTGATATTGTAGATGGTATCCTTTATAGCCAGTAACAAATTCTGGTAATAAAAGGCATTGGCAAAATCAGGTTTTTGTGCATATGCTTTCGACAAACCCTGGTAGGCATCTTTTATTTCCGTATTTGCATTCAACTCTTTTCCAACGTCTATCGATTGTTTATAAGCTTCAATGGATGATACAATATCACCTTTTGCAAAATAGGCTTGCGCCAGTCCTACTAATGATTGCGTCATATCAAGCCTTGTATCCAGATTCTTTGATATTTCAAATGCTTCTTTATGTTTTTGAATGGCAATATCAAACTGCTTTTTCCTGGTATATACCCTGCCGATATAATTAAGGGAAAAGGGAAAATCTTCTTTGCTTTGGTATGCCTTTAAAGACTCATTCAGATATAACAATGCTGTATCGTCATGGCCAAGTTTATAATAAGTCTCCCCCAGGTTAGCTGTAGCGGTACCAATAGAATACATATCGTTGATTGTCTTGCTTAATTTATAAGACTGTAGAAAAAATTCAAGTGCTTTTGTATAAGTGGCTGGTTTATTAAGATATACTGTACCAACATTTGTAAGGGAAGTAAGTATGCGTAAAGTATCGCCTATCTCTTCTGACATCTTAAGAGATTTCAGGTGCAATTCCAGCGCTTTGGCATCATCGCCCTGGTTGAAATAAATAGCTCCTTGGTTGCCCAGCATATTGGCTACGCCTACTTTATCGCCAATGGATTTGTACATATCAAGCGCCTGCTGCCAGGTTTTAACTGCATCAATGTATTTTCCCTGCTTATAGTACACCATGCCTATCTGTTTTAATGCAAGCGATAAACCAGGCTTGTAATTAATTTTCTCTGCTAACTGTTTCGCTGAAAGTGCGATTTTAATCGAGGTGTCAGGATTGTCTTTATAATAAGTTTTACTTAATATATTCAAAATATCAACCCTGCCACTATCAGTAATTTTAGAGGAAAG
>JAYTTM010000426.1:0-1772 GCA_043745055.1 Chitinophagaceae bacterium
GAAAGTGCTGGCTACCGCATCTGTTGTTGCCTGGCTTTTTGCATAAGGCATACTGTTGGTAGCATTCATGATTGAGTAACCAAATTCTATATTGGTAAACTTATTCATGTTGTAATTCAGCTGCAGGTCAACTTCGGTTCCCAATTTTTTATCAATCACTGTACCATCGGCCCGCTTCATATCTTTATTCAAACCAAAGAAATGCAGATCAGCACCCGCTGATACTGTATTAGTGGCATACTTGATTTTGAAATAAGCGTTGTTTAAACCACCCGCCGGAGATCCTGTTCCTGCATAGAAATAATCCATGTATCCCCAGAATTTATGCGGTGTGCCGTACAATGGATCAAAGCGGTTATTTTTTCCGGAAGGTGTAACTGCATCATTTCCTGATAGCACATCATAACCCGGTGTAAAACTGAATTGACCTTTTTGATAAGTAGCAGCAATGGTATAATGATAAGCATCCATAGAAATACCATCACGGTCACTACCTGTTTGGCTATAATAGGCAGCCTGAATAGCTATCTTGCCAAAACCCGAAGCATTGCCAATGGTATGGTTAATCATTAAGCCGTAAGTATAACGGTGATTCGATCCTGTGTAATCAAATACATCAGCCGAACCAGATTTTACAAAACGCCTTCCATAAATATATCCGTCAACAGCACTACCCACCGAATCCAAACGGTATTTTCCAAAATTGTCGTTGAAGAATAAAGCAGAGAATTTTGTTTGATTAAATTTCTTACTGATGTAAACACTCGTAAACGATTTATAATTCTGTGTTGCCCCATTGGTGCTTGGTGGATTTGAATAAACAGGTGTTCCGGTTACAATACTGTTATTTCCCGCACTTCCAATTGCAGCCAATGGTACAATTCCTGCCGGAACCGGAACCAATATGCCATTTGAGTTTTTCATATAAGCAGGCAGGTTACCCGGAACATACGATGTATTGGTAATGCCAAAACCATCAGCGTTCTGGTTATAAGCATAACCAATATCTACCTGCCAGCCATGATGCACGGTTTTTAATAAAGCCATATCATGGTGGCGTGCCTGTTGCAGCCAGTCTAAATTTCCTATCAAACGTGAGTCGTCATAAATTAATTCCTGCCGGCCAATTTTTAATGACAACAGATCAAGCAGTTTGAATTTAATTGTGGTGTCTGCTTTATTAGCCAATGAAAGATCGGCCCAGCCTTCATGTAACATTAATTTGCTGCCATCTGCATTGGAAATAGAAGATGCATCCTGTCCCCAAACCCGAACATCCTGAACAGTTACACCAAATGTTAACCTGTCCCACTTATAACCAAAAGCGAGCCTGGTTCTTTGAGAAGTAAAGGCAGCAGATTTTGATCCGTCTGCTACGAGGTTCCCAAGCCCGTTGCGAACCTCGGTACGTGTGCGAAGCTGGCCAATCAATGACACCTGGCCTTCTACACGGAACACCATACAACTGCACAGCAGCAATAATAGTGTGAAACTATTTTTTGTTAGATTTTTACGCATAGCTTTGTTTTGGTTTTAGATTGTGAACGATTTAGAATCAACGCCCCGGTTTTGACTTCCACATCGGCCGGGGTTATTTTTTGATACCGGTTGCCTGTTACGGGTTTCCGGCATTTTTTTTATACACTTATATATACTTTTCCATTTTCAACTTTTACTGCATAGGTTTTAATGCTGCATTCATCTCCATTCAGACATTCACCACTTATCAATGAAAATGTTTTTTTGTGAAAAGGGCAGGCTACTTTGGGTTC
>JAYTTM010000427.1:0-1770 GCA_043745055.1 Chitinophagaceae bacterium
TGTGTACATGCCGGTTTCTTTGGGATAATCAAGGGTTAATAACACCCTGCCATCGATGGTGGTTTTTATTACCTGGTGGCGGTTGTTATCGCAGATGTATAAGGTATCTGTACCGTTTTCGTTAAAGAGTGTAAATCCATGTGCGCCGGGATATTCGGTGCCCCAGGTATCCAGCAGCCTACCATGTTTATTGTAAATGAGCACATTATTTTTAGTTTCGTTGGTGAGCAATAAAATTCTTCCTTTTTGATCCTGCACCATTTCGTGACAATCATTTACCGGGTAGCGGGCAACATCTGCTTTGCTCCATTTGGTATTGATTTTATACCGCTTGTTGTTGTGGCCCAATATTACTTTTTCGGAGATCAATACTTGTGGCACATACAGGGCACTTACTAAACCAAGGGAAGAGTTTTTGATGAAATCTTTGCGGTGCATAGTTGTATTGGTTTTTTATTTTGGATGAATTTTTATGATCAATTAAAATAAAAGATACTTCGCTGAATTGGTATAATTTATATTTCGGCGGCTTTTAATTTTCTTTAATAGTTAGTCCTCATTTTCTTTTTTGCCACCCGATTTTTTCGCACTGGCGGCAAGCTAAGAATAGATATTTTTCATCAATACCCCTTTCCACATTACATTTACCAATAGTAGTTTTATTTATTCAGGCTTACCATTGGTGCATTTTGACCTCATTCTCCTTCTCTTTCTCCAAAGGAGAAAGAGCGGTACTTTATCTCTTTAATAAACATTTCCTCTTCCAAATCAGCATCTTTTCTTTAATCACCAAGCCCCTTAAAAGTATTGTCCAAATTGAATCATGCGCAAATGAAGTAAAAGTTAGCTTGACGTAAATGGGATAGCTATAGGGATAACTGCTGGTTAACAAAAAATCATTTTTAATGAATGAAATTATTCAACATAAAACTGTTACGCAAGAATGCCGTTAACCACTTTACCTGCTACATCGGTTAATCGATATCTTCTTCCCAAATGTTTGTAAACCAGTTTTTCGTGATCGAGTCCCATTAGATGCAGGGCCGTGGCATGAAAGTCGTTTACATGTACCGGGTTGCTGGCAATGTTATAGCCAAAATCGTCTGTTTCGCCATACACACCGGGCTTTACACCGCCTCCGGCCATCCAAATAGTGAAGGCTCGTGGGTGATGATCTCTGCCATAATTATCCGGCGTTAAAATGCCCTGGCAATAATTAGTACGACCAAATTCGCCCCCCCAAATTACCAGCGTTTCATCCAGCAAACCTCTTTGTTTTAAATCGGTAATTAGCGCTGCGGATGCCTGGTCGGTATCCTTGCATTGACCGGCTATTTCATTGGGCAGGTTATTGTGTCCATCCCATCCCTGGTGATAAATTTGTACAAAACGAACACCGCTTTCAGACAGTTTTCGGGCAAGCAAACAGTTGGCGGCATAGGTGCCCGGCACCAAACAATCGGGGCCATACATCTTTACAATATCTTCCGGTTCTTTGCTGATGTCTGTAACTTCGGGCACAGCGGTTTGCATGCGGTAAGCCATTTCATACTGCTGTATTTTGCCTTTTATTTCAGGATCTCCAAACTCGTTAAACCCTTCTTCATTGAGGCTGGCAAGGCGATCCAGCATTTTCCTTCTTTCTGCTTTGTCCATTCCATTAGGGTTTTTCAAATACAAAACAGGATCTTCTCCATTGCTGAATTGAACGCCCTGGTGAACAGAATCGAGAAATCCATTGGACCATAATTTGGAGTAAACACCCTGGCC
>JAYTTM010000428.1:0-1767 GCA_043745055.1 Chitinophagaceae bacterium
AATTGAGAAAAAAGTATTGACGAAAGACGATATTATCGCTATTATCAAAACCCTGGTTCTGTTAACCAATGGTAAAAGTGAAGTGGATGATATAGACCATTTAAGTAATAGGCGTGTACGCACAGTTGGTGAGCAATTATATGCCCAGTTTGGTGTTGGTCTTGCTCGTATGGCCCGTACTATTCGTGAAAGGATGAACGTTCGTGATAATGAAGTATTTACTCCTGTAGATTTGATCAATGCTAGAACGTTATCTTCAGTTATCAACTCTTTCTTTGGTACTTCTCAGTTATCGCAGTTCCTCGATCAAACCAATCCATTAAGTGAGATAACGCACAAGCGTCGTATCTCCGCACTTGGCCCCGGTGGTTTAAGTCGTGAAAGAGCTGGTTTTGAGGTTCGGGACGTTCACTATTCTCACTACGGTCGTCTTTGTACAATAGAAACTCCTGAAGGTCCAAACATTGGTTTGATTTCTACGCTTTGCGTACATGCCAAAATCAATGACATGGGCTTTATTGAAACGCCTTACCATAAAGTAACAGATGGCAAGGCGGATATGAAAAAAATAACTTTCCTGAGTGCTGAAGAGGAAGATTTAGCTAAGATTGCGCAGGCTAATATTCCAATGGATGAAAAGGGGAATTTTATCGAAGATAAAATCAAGAGTCGTCAAACAGGTGATTTTCCTATTTTAGATAAAGGTGATGTTGAATACATGGATGTGGCACCAAACCAAATCGTTGGTTTAAGTGCTTCCCTAATTCCGTTCCTGGAGCATGATGATGCCAACAGGGCACTGATGGGTTCAAACATGCAACGCCAGGCAGTTCCTTTAATTCGTCTTGACCCACCAATTGTTGGTACTGGTTTAGAAGGAAAAGCAGCCAGAGACGCAAGGATTCAGTTACATGCAGAAGGTACAGGTGTAGTTGAATATGTAGATGGTAATGAAATTCATGTTCGTTACAACCGTAGCGAAATGCAGCAGTTGGTAAGTTTTGAAGATGATTTAAGAGTTTATAAAGTAACCAAGTTTATCAGAACCAATCAGGAAACCTGTATCAACTTAAGGCCATGTGTTGTAAAAGGACAAAAAGTTGTTGAAGGCGATTTCTTAACTGAAGGTTATGCAACCAAAGGAGGCGAAATTGCTTTGGGACGTAACTTAAAAGTAGCTTTCATGCCCTGGAAAGGTTACAACTTTGAGGATGCCATTGTTATTTCTGAAAAAGTTGTTAAAGAAGATTTATTTACTTCCATACATATCAGTGAATTTGAAACTGAGGTTAGAGATACTAAATTAGGTGAAGAAGAATTAACACCAGATATTCCTAATGTTAGTGAAGAAGCTACAAAAGATTTAGATCAGAATGGAATTATCAGGATTGGAGCACACGTAAAAGAAGGTGATATTATTATCGGTAAAATTACTCCAAAGGGTGAGAGCGATCCTACTCCGGAAGAGAAATTGTTACGTGCAATTTTTGGTGACAAAGCTGGTGATGCAAAAGATGCATCCCTAAAAGCACCAAGTAGTACTGAGGGAGTTGTTATTAACAAAAAGTTGTTCCAACGTGCCAAAAAGGATAAGAATGCTAAGGTAAGAGAGAAGGCAAGTCTTGATAAAATTGAAAAAACACACGAAAAGAACGAAAACGATTTATTGGAATTGTTGGTTAACAAACTGGCAACACTTTTAAAAGAGAAAACTTCTGCAGGTGTTAGTAACAATTTTGGTGAAATGTTGATTGGCAAAGGCGCTAA
>JAYTTM010000429.1:0-6417 GCA_043745055.1 Chitinophagaceae bacterium
CCGCTTATAATGTTGCCGGAGATATTCATAATTACATCTGCCTGCTCTTTGCCGTAGTCTTTTCTTAGTTGGCTAAAATCCTGCACTGCTAACGTTGTGGCTACTTTATTGCTTCTTGCAGTAGCAATAAGGCTATCCATATTATTCAGGTAAATGGTGGGGAACTCATCAAAAATTAAACTGCTTTTTTGCTTGCCTTTTTTGTTTACAATTTTTACTAAGCGGCTGATATACAAAGAAAGTACCGCACCATAGATTTGTATTTTTTGCGGATTATTTCCCATGCAAATAATCTTTGGTTCTTTGGGATTATTAATATCCAACGTAAAATCATTGCCCGATAAAACATAATACAATTGCGGTGATGAAAGCCTTGCCATTGCAATTTTTGCAGACGCAATTTGCCCTTCCAATTGTTCCATTGCATCATTGAGATATGCAGTAATAAATGGGTTAATTAAAACCTCTACTTCCTTTTCTGTTCTAAGAACAGTAAACAAGTTATCATAGTCGGTTTGCATTAACTCAATTACATGCGGCAAAGTGCAAAACTCTCCATCCCTGAATTTTCGTAAGAACCAAATAATGGCTGTAAGAAAATTGATTGGTGACTCAACAAAAAAATCACCCTGCCGCTTTATCCATTCCCTGTTTAATCCCATTAAAATCGTTCGGGCAGCTTCCGCTGCATCGGTAATATCCGTCATGGTGGTATGGTCAAGAGGATTACACCTATGACTGCAACTCAGGTCTTCAAAATTAATAACATAAAACTTTGGTACTACCGGGTAACTGTGTTTGTATTTTAGCCACGTATTGTAAACAATACGGCTCAAATCATCATACTTAAAATCATATACAAACATGGCGAAGCCTTTACTTATATGCTGTGTAATAACATGCCGGATTACAAAGTAAGATTTGCCTGAACCGGGTGAACCTAACACCAGCAAAGCCCTGAAAGGATTAATGATATTTATCCAGCTTTTTCTTACTTTATTTTTCAGGTGATACATTGCTGGCAGGTTGATAGAAAATTCATTTTGCAGCAATCTTTCTTCCTGCGGAAAAGTCTCATTTTCTTTATTGAAAATATCCTTGCTGTTAAACTTTGTTTGAATAACCCTTGACAGTAAAGTGCCGCCGGTTAATATCAAAATGTAGCCGATTGTACAAAGTGATATATAAACTATAGCAATCGTTTCAATGGAAAACTTTGAGTACAAAATAAGGAAGCTGCAAAAGAAAATAGCTAGCCCGGTGATGATGTAGGCGAAGGCAGTTTTATGATTGAGTTTCTCATCCTTCTTTCCTTTTGCACCAAATAACGAAATAACTAAAAATCCCAGGCTGATTAATTTTGAAACATTAAAATTGTTAAACGATCCGGTGTTGCGGATATTGGTCAACAGCCTGTCAGAAATAGTGGCCGTTAGTTCCCATTTTACAAAAGCCCCATAACAGTAATAATAAAAATGCAAAGCCAACAATACAATGCTTATCAGCCTTGTCATATCAATAATCTTTCTTAATCCTTGTTCATTCTCTCCGGTATTCATAACGCCTCATTTTAGATGTAAAAAATATTATCTTGAAATTCCTTTTCGCTTTTTTCGTTTTGATTTTTTCAATTGCCACGGAACATAGTCAAACCCTTCTTTGGGATTCATTAAAGTTTCCAGTAAGCCATCTTCCGTAACAGCTTTTTCTTTTTCAAACGGCTGAGATATGATTTGTTTTTCTGATTGCTTTTTTTCTTCACCAGCCCCTTTTGAATCTTTTTATTCTTCCACTGGTGAAGCCACTGAACTGCAACGTTCCTGGATGCCATTGGCACTGTAATGCTTACCTAAAGCACTTCCATTAAAAACAGATTTAGTGCGATGGTCAATATATGTGATGCCATAAATTATACCTTCTTTGTTCTGCCGTAAAACTATTTGGATGCTTTCTTTTTCTAACCCTTTTGTCAATCCATCCAAGCCGATACTGGGTTGTTTAATCAGTAATAAATCAATAGCATTTTTAACTCTTGCTTTATGTGGCAGTCTTTCTTTTTCATTCACCACAAATCTTTCTTCAAGAAATCTCAGTGTTGGGTTGTTATAAAAATCACTCGCTTTTATTGGCACTCCAACTTTGTTTCCCCTTGCATCCAGCAACCGATAAATAAGTCCGTTATTTTTAAAGATTCTTGAATTTTCAGAACCACGGTCAGCCATCACATTAAATTGTTTCAGCACCACATTTAGTTCAGGAATAGAAGCATATTTATAGCTATATAAAACTTCATTCAGCACATTTAAAATACCTCTTTTAGTTTCTGATTTGCCGTACTGAATCTTCTCTGTATTTAATGGTTTAAGCTGATATTGCTTCAGTCTTTTGCTGTCCTCAGCTTTCACCAATCCAAACTCTTTTTCAATTTCTTTACGGGCTTTTTCAGATTGGTTTTTGCCGATGTTTTGGGTATCAATCCTGCTGCCATCTTCTCTTACTTTTATGCTCACAATATGTATGTGTGGATGCCCTGCATCATGGTGCTGATAAACTAAGTAAGGTTGATTGCCAAAGCCAATTCTTTCCATGTAGGTGTTAGCAACGGCTTCTAATTTTTCTCTTGAATGATTTTCGGAAGGGTCAAAATTTAGAGAAACATGTACACTGTTGCGGCTTACATTGCTGTTTAATGCAGCCTGGTGTATCAGCCTGTTTAGTTTATTTTTAAGCGATAATTTATATGCATCTTTTGGATAATTGGCTGCTGAAATACATTCAGCAACTCCTTCCTTCACCTTGTTTTCATTGTAGTTTACAATGCGGTGAATGGAATGCCCGGTTTTGATTACTGCAACCATTGCTCACCAATTTTACCTGTTACATTTTTTATTTCTTCTACTTTATTCAACAGGAGATTTTTCTCTTTTTCATAGCCTTCCAACCACTGCCTGAATTCAGGAATTTGGTGCAGCGTATGCAATTTTTTCACCGCCTGGTTAAAGTTGTTTCCGATGCCATTCAGTTCTTTTTTTAACTGAATTAATTCTGTCATTAAGTCATCTAAAGACTTGTTTCTGTAGGTAGCAACAATTGGTTTATTGAAGATAATTTTACGAACATATTCACTCAGTTTTCTACAGGTAGAAGCCTTCCATTTCTTTTCAATTTGTTCATACTCATTTATAGTAAATCGAATACCTACAAACCTTTTTCTGTTTTCCGTTTTCATCACATTTCATTTACACGTTTCTCAAATAATACAACCTTATAAACTCTCCGCCAACGACTCCGGAGTAAGGGCGGCCAGATTCGGTTGTTAAACAACCGGACATCTGGCCGATTGCTGCAAGGCGGGCAATCTCCCAGACTTTTCGAAATCATTAACACATTCAAGTTTCATAACTATAAATTTTTAAACATCATTCACCAACTATTTCAACAGCTAATGTTATTTAGATTTTTCTCCTAATTTTCGTTTGCTTTTTCAATTCATCATTTACTAACCAGTCATTAAGGTCTTTGTGATTTTTATACGAGCCGCTTTCATCTTTGTATTTATTGCTTAAAGACATAGCAAGTCGGCTGCAATTTTGTCCGGCTTTATCATTGTCCAAATACAATTTCACCTGATTGTAATTTTCCATTACCGTCCTCGATTTTTCAAAAAAGGAAAGAGAATTTAAAACGATATAATCAGTCTTTGGCAGAGAGTTTTTTTCTTCCAAAACTTTATAAGAAAGAAAATCAAAGAAGCCTTCAAATACTGCCACATCATTACAGCCATTTTTAAAGCTGGTAATACTTTTGGGAGAACTGGCAGATTTTAGAAATGGATTCCTGATTTCAAAGCTGCCGCTATCCGTTTTAAACCCAATGCCATAATACACTTTGCCATTCATCTGGTAGCGGACTTCCCGGCAATATTTATCTGCAATACTATAAGGTATTTTTCTTTTAGCTAAGTAGTTGATAAGGTGTGCTGAACTTAGAATAAAATCTCCAAGAATAGTAAGTTTATTTTCCTTGATTTCTTTAGTTGAAACCATTTTAACTGGCTGGTGAAGAAAAAATGTACCATTCAATCTTTGCAAAAAATCTACTGAACTGCAATTGAAATAAACCATTCCAAAATCAACGAAGTTGCCACCTTTGCCAATGCCATGGTCGTACCAGCAATTTATTTTTCTGTCAATTTTAAAGGAGGGTGTTTTTTCATCCCGTAGTGGAGATAAGTACCAATAATCATTGCTCCTGATTTTTGCAGGTTTAAAACCGAGGGTGGAAAGATACTCTACCAGGTCAATTTGTTTTGCTTCTTTGTAAGAAGAAATATTTTGTTCAGATTTCATACCACACTATTCTTTTTCACTTACTGTTACGCTAACAAAGTTAAACAACTGCCATGCCTTAAAACTATCCTCCTTGAATTTGAAGGGGGATGATTTGCTTAATAGAAAATAATTTTACAGTCTAAAATAATTTTATGAATACAAGTGAAGTTGCCAAAGTGTACGATACTGTTTTAAGTATCCCCGGCATGAATGAAACAGTGAAGCTGAATATTCAGATCAGCAGGAAAAATGTATTGCTGCTAAACCGCATTATTGAACGTGGCCTAACCATTAAAGACAATGATAAAAGCGGAAGCCTGATGGATATTTTCTCCAAGGAATCTTTGCAGGAACTGGGAGCATTTTCTGATGAGTGTCTGAAGAAAGCAGGACTGGTTGATTTGAATGAGAAGTTGAAGGAGTTGGATAGTAAATGAGGAGATTTTTAATTTTTAAATTGGTCGATGAACAGCGTTACTTCACCTGAATGCAATTTACAAACCTGTTGACAACTACCACTCTCTCAGATGTTTTAAAGCTAATATAATTTATATTTTCGTGACTGCAACCTAACCGCATTTTTTCTGCAAAACTTTAGCAAACAATCGATAACAAAATTGTTTTTAGTAAGAAGTGGCGTATTTTAGTGTAAATACAAACGATGCTTGCTACCTTATTGCGACACTCAACAAATTCGACAAACAGAAAAATGCAAACTTGCAATACATCGAAGATTAACAGACTATTTATTATTGCATTATTCTTTTGTCCCACAATTTTTGCCCAGATAAATAGCCCAGTCTTCACAGACAATAAATTGAAAAGCAAACTTGACTCAGCTATTGACTATGCTGCTAAAATTTATCTGCAAGACAGTAATACGAATGGAGTTTCAATTGGCGTTTATGACAAAACTAAAAAATACACATACAATTACGGGAAAAGCAAACTTGCTACTGCCGACAACTTTTACAATATAGGTTCAGTCGCAAAAACTTTCGTCACAACAATTCTTGCCCAAGCTGTAGTTGAAAAAAAACTAAACCTGAATGACGACATACGAAAATATTTGCCAGGTTTATATCCAAATTTACAATACAATAGCAAACCAATTTTAGTTGTGAATCTTGCAAACCACACATCAGGCCTACCACGAACGTTTCGGCTATATTCATCTACAATCCAAGACAGCCTGAAAAAATTAACTATTCCAGAACAAGTAAAATTTTATTCACTCTATAATCAGGATAGCTTACTCGTCGACTTAATGCGTATTAAACTTGACACCTTGCCAGGTACAAAGTTTCTATATAATAGCAGCGCAATGATGGTTTTAGTTTTATTGCTTGAAAATATTTACCGCAAACCCTACGAGGAAATAGTAACAGAATATTTAAGGACGCATTTAAAAATGTATAACACTAAACCTTTTTTGACAGTTACTGAAATTACTAATGCTGTTCAAGGTTATAGTAACAATGGCAAGCCTCAACAATTTTTAAATTTAAGAGGCTTTTATTTCGGGCCAACAATGAACACTACAATAAATGATATGCTTAAATACATTAAAGCAAATCTTTCAATGAGAGATAAAGCTATTCGATTGACACATCAACTTACTTATGGAAAGGAAAAAGGCTTTGGTATCGGGTTGGGTTGGATGATGGATAATAATAGTAATGGCGAAAGATATATTTATCACGATGGGAATACGAAAATTGGGTACAACACACTTTGTACTTTGTACCCAAGTGAAAACTTAGGATTTATCATTATTGTAAATGACACTCTATCCCAAGATAAAGTAGGTGAACTTGAAAATAACATTAAACAGACATTAGACAGACTATGAGAAAGGCTGATGGATGGCTTTTACAATACTGGGGTCGGACGGAATAACAATGAGCATTTAGTTCAGTTTACCCAAATAATTCCTGCTTCTTCATCCAAATTTCCTTATACCCCTTCTTCATTTTTTTATCCAAAAAACTACGGTCAATCAAATCCATCACTTCCTCATTTTTACTGCTGAAAAGTTTAAAGCTATTGTAATAAACTTTTTCATTTATTCGCAGGTTTTCAGCCA
>JAYTTM010000430.1:0-1762 GCA_043745055.1 Chitinophagaceae bacterium
TTGAAACTTACTAATCCGGATATTTTTACCATAAACAACAATGAGATGAGGAAAAAATTACTTACTTTATTTATTGCACTTAACGCATTCATTGCATCCAATGCACAGCTAACAGAGAGCTTTGATGGTTTAACTTTCCCACCAACCGGATGGTTGAGTACACATACAACAGGTACAGATACCACTGCAAAATGGGAAAGAGCAACTGCAGCTACCCTGGGTGGTGACCTGACTGCCAATACCACTTTTAATGTAGATCCCCACAGTGGTGCTGGCATGGCTTCTTTTAGATCCTATGATTTTGCAGCAGGAAATGGCGCCCGCCTTTTTAGTGCTGTTACAGACCTTTCTTTCGGTGCCCCTCATATTATTTCTTTTTGGATGCACAGGGATAATTATTATAATTTACAGGACAGCTTGAGTATTTATATAAATACAACTCAATCCATTACAGGCGCTAAATTTTTGGGTAAAGTTTTACGAAAAAGGTCACTTGCTCCTGTAGAAGCAGGTTCCGATGGTTGGTACGAATATGCTTTTAATATACCAGCAGGTTTTAATTCAGCCACCAATTATTTTATTTTTAGCGCTGTAAGTAGTTTTGGAAACAGTCTATTTATAGATGATGTTAGTGTTAAAACAGCACCATCTTGTGGCGTCCCTGTGTTGGGTGGTATTTCAAACTATATTTATGCAGCCAATACTGCCTCCATCTCATGGACTGCTCCCGCAATTGGCACTCCGGCTGGTTATCAATGGGCGCTGAATACAACAGGCGTAGCTCCAGCCTCTGGAACAGCAATAGCCGGCACTTCATTAAATATAACAGGAATAACTGCTGGTGTTGTCAATTATTTATTTGTTAGAACTGATTGCGGAGTAGGAAATTATTCAAATTGGGTTAACAAGGCTTTTGCAGCTTTGCCTTGCGCAACAATAACCAATCCGTTGCCAGGTGCAACCGCAGTGCCACAAGATGTTTTATTTTCCTGGAATGCTATTACTGGTGCCACAGATTATAATTTATTTTTAGGTTATACAGCAGGTAGCGAATTCGGCGTTGGATCAATAACTGGTACATCAACACCTATTGGGGGTATTTTACCGGAAAAGAGCTATTCCTGGTATATATTACCTTCCATTGGTGCAGTAAAAAGTCCTGTTGTTTGCAGTTCTAATACGTTTACCACCGGGGCTGAACCAAATAAGCCTGCAAACAATGCTTGCTCTGGCGCAATTACAATTGCTAATTCAAATACGTCCGGAAATCCTATCAACGGAACAACTTTAAATGCAACTTTATCAGCTTTTCCCGATCCCTGCAATGGATCTTACGGTGCTTCAGACGATGATGTTTGGTATGAATTTACTACCGACGCAACTCCGGTGCCGGTTGGTACTATCACCATAACTCCTTCAACAACCAACGGTATTAAGGATGTTGTTGCACTTATTTACGAAGCTACCAATTGCAGTAAAATAGCAACACTTACAGATTGTGCTGATGCAACCGACACTAACAAACCCGAAGTGGTTGATCTTGTCAATCTAACTCCTAATACACACTATTTTATGAGGATATTTAGCTATGGATCTGATGTTACTGACAGGGGGAATTTTGGGATTGTTGCCTCTGCAGGTAATTCACTTAAAGGGGTAATTTTACCTGTTACTTTGGCCTCATTTTCTGCACGACGTTCAAATAATGTAAACCTGTTAAGCTGGAGTACGCAGTTTGAAAATAACAGCAGTCGTTTTGTTG
>JAYTTM010000431.1:0-1758 GCA_043745055.1 Chitinophagaceae bacterium
CCCAAATAAATGGGGTAAATCCATGCACAAATAACTTGATCATCAACTGAAACAATTTGTTGTTTAACCTTACTATTGATGCAAACACAAAACTGGTAGATGCGTATGAAACAGTAAATCTGTTGAATGGCTGCGATTGAATATTTTTTGTAGTATAGTATGTTTTTTAGGTATCACTACTATCCAGTCTATTCCGTTATTTTCTGCAAAGCGGTTAAGGCCTTCAGTAACATTTTCAGATTCTATACTTTCAAATTTTGGATGAATATCTTCGAACAGATCTCTTATGGCAAAATTTTCATGAACAACTTCTGGTGTAAAATTTTTATCCTGGTAATCAACATTAATAACATGCAGCTCCGCATTAAAATCAACAATAATTTTTTTGAGTAACTCAACCGGTACACTTTCCTTTATCTCTTTGTAATCGCATGCAAAGCCAATTTTGCGCACAGGAGTAAAGGAAGCCTTTGGAGGCACTACCAATAACGGGTATTTTAGATGGTGAGTTAGATATATGGTATTGCTACCTACAATTAACTTGGTCAATGCATTTTTACCGGAAAGCCCTATTACCACAAGATCAGGTTTTATGTTATCACACAAATCAGCTAATCCATCACTAAGTAGCTTCATCTCTGCCTTTATATTGATGCTGATTTTACTTCTCAGCTTACCTTCCAGGTCACTTTTTAGCATTTCCAACTCATGTTCCGAAGCCTGCTGCATTTCCGGAACATCATATAAAGGATAAGATATTTCGCCAACCGGAACAGGCATTTGGAAGGCATTGTACAACAAAATTTCACCACCGTAAAAAATAGCCAGATTACCAGCAAACTCGGCGGCGTTGGCTGCAGTGGTAGAAAAATCTACGGCAACAATTATCTTTTTCATGATGCAATATTTTAATAGTTAAAGATATTATTGATTATCCCTATTACCTATTGACAACCATCAGTTAACTGCATGATATGTTTCATAAAATCATAAAAAACTGTGTAATAAAAAATGCAGATAAAAGCATTTTTTGATAAAATCAATGAGGAAGAAAATATAAAACTCATTCCATCAGTAAAAGGGTATTCAAATAAAAAACAGCGTAATTTTCTCTTCAGCAAAATGCTTTAAATCCTCTAAAGATTGATTGCAAAAGGGAATAAAAAAAATAGTAGTGTTTATAGAATTATAATTTCATCAACCTGTTAACGGCTTCTTCAACAGTAGCGGCTTGTTTTACAAAACAAAAGCGCAGCACTTTATTATCCGTTTCATTTTTGTAAAAAACTGAGGTAGGAATGGAAGCAACGCCATAATCTTTGGTTAAGCGGATGGCAAATTCTTTTTCCAATTCGTTGCTCAACCCATCATAACTATATAACTGAAAATAACTACCGTAAGATGGTAATGCTTTAAATTTTGTTTGCTGCATCAATTGCTGAAAGTAATCCCGCTTTTGCTGTACTTCGCTACCCAAATTAAGGTAGTGATACTTTTCGAGTATAAAACTTGCCAGCCCGTGTTGTACAAAGCTGTTGCAGCTAAAACAATTAAACTGGTGCACCTTTCTGTACTCTTTCATTAAGGCAGGCGGTGCAATGCAATAGCCTAATTTCCAGCCAGTGCAGTGGTAGGTTTTACCAAAGGAGAAACAAACAAAACTGCGTTCCATCAAATCCGGATACCGCAATATACTTTCATGTTGTATACCATCAAATATCAGGTGTTCATATACTTCATCACTTAAAATAAATATCC
>JAYTTM010000432.1:0-1758 GCA_043745055.1 Chitinophagaceae bacterium
AACGGGAGTTTGTGAAAAAACCTCTCCCGTCAAACCAAATATACACACAATGTGAATAGCTCAAATGGCGTATAGTTTTTGTTATAGAAAGGTATGCAATTTATACAAGGCAACAACCGCCATCAAACTTACTTTACTACCGCCGACGATCAGGTGAGTGCGGACAATGCAGCAAGGCTCATCGATGCCTTCATTGATAAACTTGATTTACAAAAATTAGGTTTCACCGGCACTGTTCATAAAAGCGAAGGTCGCCCGCCATACGCACCCGGGATACTTTTAAAATTGTACCTGTACGGCTACCTCAATAAAATACGCAGCAGCAGAAAGCTGGAAAAAGAATGCAGCCGCAATATTGAACTGCAGTGGCTCTTGCAAGGGTTGCAACCAAACTATCATACCATTGCCGATTTTCGTAAAGTGCATGCAGTGCCTTTACAATCTATGTTTAAACTGTACGTTCAGTTTCTTAGCGATGCAGGTCTGCTGGGAAAAACAACTGTTGGTATTGATGGCAGCAAGTTTAAAGCAGTAAACAGTAAAAAGAATAATTACAGCCAAAAAAAGATAGACAAGTACCAGCAGTTTATAAAAGACAAAGCTGAAAAATATTTGCAGGAACTCGATGAACTTGATAAACAGGAGGCCGTCTGCGGAAGCGATGATCTGCAAATAAAAAAAGAAAAGATTAGCCAGGGCCTTGCCAAACTAAAAGAACGCACGATAAAATATGACAACCTCCAGGAAAAATTAAACAACACAGATGATAAGCAAATTAGCACCACGGATACCGATAGCCGCAGCATTCTTGTTACCAAAGCTATTGTAGAAGTGGCCTACAATACCCAGAACGTTGTTGATGATAAATACAACCTAATCGTACACACCGAGGCTACAAACAGCAATGATGGCAAAGCTTTGCACCTGGCAGCAACACAGGCAAAAGAAAATTTACAATTAAAAAAACAAGACAGCATCATCGTGCTGGCCGACAAAGGTTATCATACCGGAGCCCAGCTATTGCAATGCCAGCAGGAAAATATGATCACCCATGTAGCCTATAAAGAACAACCATCTGTAAAACATATTGCCAACGAATTTCTGGCCGAAAGTTTTGATTACGATAAACTAACAGATACGTATACCTGCCCGGCAGGTGCAATACTAACATCGCTGGGTACCTGGCATAATAAAAAAGGAGAAGCCCATGAAACCAGTTTTAGATTTAAAACTTACCGCACCAATGCCTGTAAAACATGCCCCTTAAAAAACCAGTGCACCAAACTTCCCAAACGCATCATACAACGAAGCGAGTATCAGGATGCAGTAGATATTAACGATAACAACATCAAACAAAACCCACATTATTACAAACGACGCCAGGCTATTTGCGAACATCCGTTTGGGACATTAAAAAGGCATTGGGGTTACACGCATACATTATTGAAAGGGTTGCAAAAAGTAAATGGTGAAATGAACCTCATCATGTTTTGCTACAACTTTATGCGAACAAAAAATATCCTGGGGTTTGAAAAAATGCTGCAAGCCATTCAAAACTGGCAACCAGACTACAACAAAGTAGTCTGCGCTTTAGTAAACGCTCTTATCAAAGCCATTTACAGGCATAATGAGCAAGCCTGTTTTTTGAAGCGTCATTCTATGCTTTTTTTAAAGGCTGTTTAATTGATATCCTATGGCCTGTGGTGAAAAGTAATAAGGTGATTTTTAAGAAATTTTTAGTTTTCTCACAGTCTGACG
>JAYTTM010000433.1:0-1757 GCA_043745055.1 Chitinophagaceae bacterium
CAACCGCCACCAGGTAATAAAAACCACCATCGATGGCAGGGTGTTATTAACCCTTGATTATCCCAAAGAAACCGGCATGTACACAAAGCCGGATGAATATATACCCACCGAGACAGCCATTGCGGCTAATGGTGATATTTATGTAGCAGATGGTTATGGAAAAGATTTTATTATTCAATACGATCTCAATGGAAAATACATTCGTCACTTTGGCGGCAGAGGCACAGAGGATAAGCATTTGCTGAATGCACACGGTGTTTGTATAGATACCAGGAATAATAAAAATCCAACCCTCATTGTTTGCTCAAGACAGCAAAATGCATTTAAGCGTTTTAGCATGGAAGGCGTTTACCTGGAAACCATATCATTGCCCGGTGCATGGGTATGCCGTCCTGTAATTAAAGGCGACTATTTGTATGCAGCTGTTTTACAATCCAACAATAACCAGTGGAAACAATCCGGCTTTGTAACCATCCTGGATGCAAACAATAAAGTAGTTTCCAATCTTGCCGGCACCGAGCCGGTTTATAAAAGCAATGTGCCAGATGAAATATTTCAGACAGATAAAGTATTTCAATATCCACATGATGTGTGTATTGACGACGAAGAAAATATGTATGTAGCACAATGGAATTCCGGCAAAACTTATCCCTATAAATTAGAGCCTGTAAAATAAGTTGACTGATTTTATTGTCGAATTTCATAATAATTTTTTTCTAAAACCTTACCTAAAACCAATATGACAAATCGGAGTAATAACAAGTATCTAATTTTACAACTTTCATACAATAACTAACAATTTTTAACCATGAATATTTGTTTTGAGTTTACAACAGTAACTGGATAAGCCGCCTCTTTTGGTTCGGTTCCGACGAAGTCGGAATTCAAAAAATGCGATAGCATATTTTTTGAAAGAAGCAAAAGTAGCGGTGTTCCAAAGCTACCCTCCCCCTTGGGGAGGGGCTGGGGGTGGGGCTTCGCAGCCCGCCGGCTGTGGAGGCAAAAGCAATGAATTTTAAAGCTGATTTTTATTGGAAAAAATCTCGAAATTAACTTTCAGGAATAATTGAACTAACTATTAATTCTATAAAACTATTTATGATTCGCTGGAAAAGTATTGTTTACAACCTTGCATTTGCATTAAACTGCCTGTTGGTTTTTCTGTTAATTTTTGGCGATAAAATATATGTGCCGGCTTTGCTAAAAGTAGCCGGCAGAATGCATCCGATGGTATTGCATTTCCCTATTGTGTTGCTGATAATAGCTTTGTTGTGGGAAACAATTACTGCCCAAAAAAAGGATACCAATTTAATAGAAGCCGGCAACTGGATATTATTATTGGCCTCCATTACAGCCGTTACCGCTGCCTTGATGGGCTTTTTTCTTTCAAGAGAATCAGGTTATGACACAGACGCAATTTTTCTGCATAAATGGACAGGATTGGCTATTTCATTATTGTCTTTAGGCTGGTATGCTTTTAAAGATCAAGTACGAAAAAAAAGGGTACTTACATTTACGATTGGCGCATTAAGTACCGCTGGCATTATTATGGCGGGGCATCAGGGAGCTAACATTACACATGGCGATAATTTTTTACTGGCACCCATTACAGCTAATCAATTAAAACCAACCGTTTTGCTGGAAGACGCCATTGCATATACTCATTTAATAAAACCAATTTTAGAAGCTAAATGTATCTCCTGCCACAACAGCAGCAAAGCCAAAGGAGAGCTAATAATGGAAACGCCGGAACTGTT
>JAYTTM010000434.1:0-1754 GCA_043745055.1 Chitinophagaceae bacterium
CAGCTGCTGATAAACAATTATCAACCGAAAAAAAATTTGACGGTAACCTGAATGCAAAAAATGTAGACCAGTTTATCAAAGATCTTTCTGCTGTACCTCACCATGTTGCCTCACCCGGTGGCGATACCAATGCAGCCTACATTCTTAATAAGTTTAAAAGCTGGGGATACGATGCACAGATTGAGACATTTTATGTATTATTTCCCACACCTGTTACAAGAGAACTATCCATGACGGGCACCAGGAATTTTAAAGCATCTTTAAAAGAACCCATATTAAAAGAAGACGCAACATCTGGCCAAACAGCAACGCAACTACCTGTTTACAATTGCTGGAGCGCTGATGGAGATGTAACATCCGAACTGGTTTTTGTTAACTATGGCGTTCCGGCAGATTATGAAATGCTGGCAAGAATGGGCATAGATGTAAAAGGAAAGATTGTGATTGCCAAATACGGCCAAAGCTGGCGGGGCATTAAACCAAAAGTGGCACAGGAACATGGTGCCATTGGTTGTATCATTTACAGCGATCCAAAAGAAGACGGTTATTTTCAGGGAGATGTTTACCCCAAAGGCCCGTTCAGACCAGCATTGGGTGCACAACGTGGTTCAGTGGAAGACATGCCCATTTACCCCGGAGATCCGTTAACGCCGGGCATTGGTGCCACTAAAGATGCTAATCGTATTGATAGAAAAGATGCTGCCAATCTGTTGAAAATTCCGGTTATACCCATTAGTTATGCCGATGCTTTGCCCTTGCTTGAAAGCCTGGAAGGACAGGTAGTGCCTGAAGGTTGGAGAGGAGCTTTGCCCATTACCTACCATGTAGGACCGAGTAAGAATAAAGTACATTTAAAATTAAGCTTCGACTGGCAGGTACGTCCCATAAATAATATTATCGCCAGATTGAAAGGAAGTGAATTGCCGGATGAATGGGTGATAAGAGGTAACCACCACGATGCCTGGGTAAACGGAGCAGGTGATCCAATTAGCGGTTTAGCAGCAATGATGGAAGAAGCAAGATCGATAGGAGAGATGGCAAAAGCAGGTTACCAACCAAAACGTACCATTATGTATTGTGCATGGGATGGCGAAGAGCCGGGCCTGATGGGATCGACTGAATGGGTAGAATTTCATGCAGCAGAACTTCAGCAAAAAGCAGTATTGTATATAAACTCTGATGGCAATGGCCGTGGATTTTTAGGCGCTGGTGGCTCCCAGGCTTTAGAGCCCGCTTTTACAGAAATTATTAAGGAAGTTCAGGATCCGCAAACCAACGTAAGTGTTTTTGAAAGAAGAAGGTCAGCTGATATTGTAAATGCCGGATCTGCTAAATCAAAAAATGAATTGTTATCAAAAACTACATTTGAGCTGGAGGCACTGGGTTCCGGTTCGGACTTTTCTCCTTTTGCACAACATATCGGCATACCAGCTATGAACCTTGGTTTTGGTGGGGAAGATGATGGTGGCGAGTATCATTCCATCTTCGATTCGTACGATTTGTATCGTCGGTTTAAAGATCCAACATTTGAATACGGCGTAGTGCTTGCAAAAACTGCAGGGCATACAACCCTTCGTTTTGCCAATGCAGAAACACTACCTTTTGATTTTCGTAATCTGCAAAAAACACTAAGCAAATATGTAGCTGAAGTTGCTGCTCTCGCAGATAATATGCGGGAAAATACAGCAGTGGAAAATAAGCTGATAAAAGAAAAGCATTACACCATAGCTAACAATGTTACAGCATCTATGCTG
>JAYTTM010000435.1:0-1751 GCA_043745055.1 Chitinophagaceae bacterium
ACATCTGTTGTTTGCTTTACACCCATTAACTGGTTACCAACACCACCAAATGTACCAGATAAACCACCACCTTTAGGGTTTTGCACTAATACGATTAAACCCAATATTAACGAGGACAGGATTACTAAAATTCCAAATAACACTAACATATTACTGCTCTTTTAATTGATTAATTTTGGCGGCAAAGTAAGTGATTTTACCGGGATTGAGCAAACTTAATTTTTCAAGTACGTCAATGGCCTTGCCCACCCTCCCCTGCTGTACCAACACGTTGGCCATTGCTTCTGTTACAACTTCGCCTTCTTTATTGGATGCTTCTGCCAGTTGTTGTATATGACGCTCATTTTTTTGCACAGCAGATTCAGGAGCAGAACCAGTTTCGGCAAATTGTTTGGCATGTACCTTTTTCATAGTTTTTAACCACTCTGTAAAACTTTTCATTTGTTGCCCAAGCCTGTCCACCGGCTTAGCCTCCTCTGAAAGTTTAATACCTACACTGGCAAAATAATCTGAAGTATGCAGCGGCTCAAAAGTAATCGTGTCTTCCGTAACTGGCTCCTTATTTAAATTGAAGGGAATGGGCTGTAATGGAGCTTCGTTTTCAATATTATTTGTTGCAGCTGTTTCGATAGGTAATAAATCATTTTCTTCCGGCAGCTGTTGCTCCCCGGCCATTGAAACTTCCACTTCGGGTGATGCTTTAATTGTAGCGGCTTCCGTTTCTTTTACTGTTGAATCAAAATTTTCAACCATCTCAACTGCTGGATGTACTTCTTGCGCAACAGTTTCATTCGGGGTTAAATCTTCAACTGAAATAATGGCGGCATTTGGCAGCACTTCTAAAGGTAACAATTCTTCTATTTGTTCTGCATCTTCAAAGCTATCAATTTCTGCAGGTATTTCACCAGCTTCAGACAGCTGCTGAATTGAAGCTTCGGGATATATTATTATCTCATCATTAATAACAGGCAACTCAGGCAATGGAGCGTCTGCCTCCATTTTATTTTCAGCAACAAATTCATGTTGAATGTTTTTTCCAGATTCACCAGTCTCAGATTCAAAATCACCGATTGTTTCAATATTACCTGAAAAATATTGCGATGCAGGTACTTGTGTATTCTCAACTTCAGACAACAACAAATAATTTAGCCAGTAATTGTTGTTGAACAGTGCTCCTGTTTTTTTTGCCTGCGCTGTATATCCAGGAGATTCTTTATCAGTAAGATATAATAAGAAAAATTGGGCTGGTGTAAAATACGGATAAGATGCTGTAGTTTCCTCCAACATTTTAAGGGTATCGGGCGCACCCATTTCTTTTTTAAAGATGGATTGAAAAAGATGGTTGTAATTATCCATAAATTATATCTAAACTGAAAAAATAAACCTTACTGTTTTAAGCCTGTAAATTAGATATCCAATTTCAAATTAAGCACTTACCAGTTGGAAAATATTTTATTAAAGATGGCATCTACAATATTCTTAATAATATCCTCATTCAGTCCGCTTTCAGCTTCTGAAAGTGATTTGTTGGCACTAAAATCAAAAGTGTTGGACACATCCGTTTCAAAATTCTTTTTCTCATCAAGGTTGTTTTTAAAAACCAGGTGAAACGAAACCGATAAACGGTTGTTGCTGGGCGTATTGCCGGAAATACCGGTGGTGGTTACTGTATAATCAGAAATATACCCGCTAATGTCATAATGACCATTGTCATCATTTGTTTGCCGAAGCCTGGTGTTACCAATAATTTT
>JAYTTM010000436.1:0-1747 GCA_043745055.1 Chitinophagaceae bacterium
TGCTGCTGCTGCTGGTTCAATAAATTTTGTAATGACTGCAGGCGCTGCTGTTGCTTCTGCAATACTTTCTGTGCTTCCGTTAATTCGCTTTGATTTGCAGTAAGCAGGTTTTGCTGTTCAGCAGTTTCCTTTCCCAATGCAGAATTTTGATTTTTGAGGTTAACAATTTTGGTTTTCATATCTGCCACATCAGCCTGTAATTTATCTACCTGACCGGCAAGCTGCATACTGTCTGCACGCAGGCTGGCAGTTTGTAATTGAGATTCTTTTAATTGCCTGGTGGGCACACAACTTGCGAATACTACAACAAGGGATAAAAATGCAACATACTTTTTCATGATTATATAATTTTACATGATACATAAAAAAAACTGTGCCACCAATGCCGCCGTGGCAAACAGTTGTGTTGAAAAGGAATGTTGGGGAAAGTTGGCTGCAATTGTTGATTATTATACCCACACTGAATGGGTAATGACTATCCGCAATTAGGTGCAGGCAGATAACTTACTAATAATAATACTACGGCTCTACATTAGAAATCTACTGTAGAGCCGTAGGTTCATTTCTGTTTTGTAACAACGGATTTTAATCCGTTGTGCTTTAAGAAAGCCGCTTTCAGAAAGCCATAGACCCGGCACCTATTGTTGTTTGTTTAATTACAACTACCTGTTTATAATTATTTGTATTTGCTTTATATGCACAGAACCTACGGTTTTTATTATATTATCTGTTATTTCATCAACGGGTTAAAACCCGTTGTTACAATATTAACCGAGGCTACGCCTCTTTGCACCTGATTGCGGATAATCATTAAACTTTACAAACACTTAAACTCACTGTCGACCACCTTTGTAATTCTGCGAAAATTCAGTTATAAAAACTATATTTTTTTTGCGCTTTTTATCCGAGCACATAATTTATTTTTCAGATTTTTACTAATCACGAAAAGATTTTTTAAGATTTTAAAAGGTTTAAAATAATTGACAATAAAAGTTAGGCTCCAAGAAACTAGTCTTAACACAGTCGCAAAAAGTAAAATGCTCAAAGCCAGTTTTTCATATTAATGCGTACTTTCAGTCTTTAAAACTTCAATAAGTATAAGACAGCAAGACCGAAGTATGAATCCAATTAAATATTACCTGCTTATTTTAGGTTTACTGTTGTTTAATTATTCGATAGCTCAAAATTACCAGGCAATCAATGGCTCTCAATTTGCAGGTAGCCTGGCACCATCAAGTAACCCTGCATCCATTGTACAGGTTCCTTACGCCTGGGATATTACCCCGTTTGCTGTTCAAATAAAACAAAGTACCAATGCTTTCAAAATAAACAAATATTCATTCCTTTCCTCTCCAAAAAACATAGAAATAAAAGCAGAAAACGGCATTAAAAAACGATTTGTTTTCAGCAATCAGGATATTAGATTATTGAATGCCAGATTTACGTTAAACTCAACATCAGCCATTGCATTTGGTGCCAGCATCCGCAGTTATGCACATGCCAGAGCAAGCAATAGCAACTGGCAGGATACTGCCTACAGCCTGGCAGATTATTTAAAAATCAATCTGGATAAAGTGCCGCTTTCAGCAGATGCTGCAGCCAGCAACTGGGCCGAGTTATATGTTTCTTATGCCCGTACAATTTATAATGAAGGCAACAAAATACTAAATGCAGGCATTACAATAAATTACAACCGTGCAATAAGCGGAGGCTATGGCATAGCTGAGAATGTAAACTATGTGCAAAC
>JAYTTM010000437.1:0-1747 GCA_043745055.1 Chitinophagaceae bacterium
CCCCTGTTCCATTACAGACCACTGACGGCGATTATCTCCAACTGCATAGCCTGTAGCCGGGTTTAACAAATCGATGGAAGGAACAAGGGCTGAATAGCCTGCACCACTGGTGGGTGCAGGTGCCAGCAATGGTTGTGGCCCTACATACAACTGAAATCTGTTGCCTCCATTCCATCCAAGGGAAGTAAGCCATTGAAGAGAGAACATTGATTCTTTATTATTATTGGCTGCAGAAGAAGTAAACATCTTTCCATAATTATCATACAACCCAATTACCCCGCTGCTGTTGGCATAGGTAATTACTTCTTTCGCTTTTAATTTTGCATTGGCATAATCTTTAAGATAGAGATACACTTTTGCCATCATGCCCTTGGCTGCATATTTTGTTACACGACCAGGCTGGTAAGCAACTGCTGGCAGGTTTTCTTCTGCAAACTGAAGGTCTTCCAAAGCGAAACGCAGCACATCTTTTTGTAAATATCTTGGCACTAAATATTTTCCAGGTTCAGTTAACGCAACCGGATCGCTTACAATGGGTGCATCACCAAAAGTGCGGCCAATATAGAAATAAGCGAAGCCACGGATGAACCTTGCTTCAGCAATACCTTGTATGAGATAAGCTGGATCAGCAACCTGGCCTTTTTTAGTTTCAAATGATTGTATCAATACCGAAGCCTGTCCGGCTGCTTTGTAACATGCTTTCCAGGTAAGTCCGATTAAACCATCTGTACTTTGAATATTAAAATTGTAAAAAGAATTATACTGGTCGTTGCCGGCTGCACCGGTTACTGTTCCACCCAATACATCTCCTACGGAAGAGAATGCCTTATCAAACCAGTCGCCCCAGGGTTGGTTATAGAGCAAGCCTGTTGCACCGTTTACCTGTTCAGCATTGTTGTAGTAAACATCCAGCGTGGCATTTGCTGTGGCAGGATGTTCCAAAAAAGATTTTTTGCAAGATGCTCCGCTAAAGATTAATGTGCCTGCAAGAATTATATATTTTAGTTTCATGATCTGTTGATTTAATAATTTAGAATTCAATGTTTGCACCAATGGTAAATGATCTTGGATTGGGATAATGCCCGTTGTCAATATTCATCAGCGTTACCCTGCTGTTGTAAGCGCCCAGCTCCGGATCATATCCTGAGTATTTTGTAAACGTGTACAGGTTTTGTACGGATGCATATAGTTTGAAATTGGAAAGTTTTGCTTTTGCAATCATCTTCTTAGGTAAATTGTATCCAAGCGAAACATTTTGTATCCTGAGGAAAGATCCACTTTCAATAAAGCGGTCGGATATTCTGAAATTATTATTGTGCCACTGGTTGTACCTTGGCAATGAACCATTGGGATTATCAGAACTATACCTGTCAAGCACTGTTGTTAACTGGTTGTTGTATTGATTTCTCAGCCCTTCTGTTTGGCGGCGGGAATAGTTAAATATTTTTGCACCATAGCTTCCATAGACAAATACGGAAAGATCAATCCCTTTATAAGTAACAGTATTTGTCAACCCGTATGTAAACTTTGGATTTGGGTTACCTATCACGGTTACATCTTTGTCATCAATTTTATTGTCCCCGTTCAAGTCTTTAAAACGTACATCACCCAACCACTGTTTATCCGCCTGTACCGGCAACCCCCAATTAACACCATTATTCAATTCCTTCATATCCCGGAATAATCCATCTGTAACAAATCCATAAAATGAACCTACAGGCAATCCCTGTTGAGATAAGGTAACCAG
>JAYTTM010000438.1:0-6347 GCA_043745055.1 Chitinophagaceae bacterium
GGTATTTGTTTAAAGTTGAGGATGAATAAAATCAGGGAACCAATGGTGAAAAACAGCAGGAATGAAAATATCAGGATATTCATTGCCTTGCCTGCCTCGGTAAAAGCATGAACAGAAGTATCGCCTAAAATTCCTGTACGGGTTAAAAAGGTGGAGTATAAAACAAATAAAAAACTTAGTATTCCAAATAAATAACTGGCCCGCAGGGAGTGCCCGGTTGCTTTAAAAATAACCATTGTATGCAAGCCTGCAATCATAATTAGCCAGGGCACCAGCGAAGCATTTTCTACCGGATCCCATGCCCAGTAACCGCCAAATGAAAGGGACTCATAAGCCCATTTGCCCCCCATCATTATACCAACACCTAATATACAGGCACTGAATAAAGCATATGGTATAGCTTGCTGAACCCAATCGCCAAAGCGCTTTGTCTGCATGCCTGCATAGGCATATGCAAATGGCACAATGGTAGAAGCAAAGCCTAAAAACAATACCGGCGGATGAATCACCATCCAGTAATTGCGGAGCAGCACGTTGAGGCCCACACCATCTTTAATAAGGCTTAGGTACTCTGGTCTGCTAAAAATGGGACCGTTAATTTCATTGCGGGTTAACACAAAAGGGCTGTTGCCAATCTTGATACCAAAAATATACAACCCCATTATCATCATGGCTAAAAAAACCTGGGCGGCACTTACTACCGTCATTACAGGCGCTTCCCAATCTTTACTTTTATTTATCAGGAAAATACCAATCAGACTATGCCAGATGGTCCATAGTAAAAAACTGCCACTCTGGTCTTCCCAGATACAGGCCAGCAGGTACTTAAACTCTAATTCTTTTGAAGTGTGTTTGTAGGCATACAGGTATTCAATGTAGTGGTTGCTGCACATGTAAAATATGATACCAAAAATGGTAAATACAGCCGCAACTTGTATATAGAAATTTATTCTTGCAAATTTTATCCAGGATAGTTTTTCTGTAATTGCTGTTTTATTGGCTGCAAATACATACCCAATGGTTGCCAGCAGGGAAGTTGTAAAAGCCAGTAATACAAAAAAATGTCCCCACTTACCCAAGCCTAAATGTTCGCCTTCAAATTCCATTAAATTCCGGTTTTGCTTTTTGTAAAAAGGGATAAAGACTTTTTATCCCTCAGCAGCTTTTGCAACTGCTCAAATTGGATGTTATTCCTTATTAAAATACTCAGCGTCTATTTGCCTTCAGCACCAGCAACAGCTGCTTTAGGCGTAGTTTCCATCATTTTCTCCAGTTGCTTTTTATCGTCTTTATATTTACTGGGGCACTTTAATAATATTTCGCTACACTCAAAAATATCTCCCTTCATTTTACCTTTTAATACCACCCTTTCGCTTTGTTCCAGTTCCGTTGGTTTGGTGTTATGGTAAACCACTTTTGTTATACCTCCCAGACTATCAGTTGCAGTAAAGGAAAGAAAGTTGGGATTTTTTGCAGGATTGTATTCAATTGGATAAGCCTTGTCCAGTTTAGCAATAAGGTGTACAAATTTACCTTGTTTGTTTTTGGCAGATTCGATTGTATCGTAAGTAGAAAAATCTGCTGAAAACATCAGTAAACCACTAATTGCAAATGCGATTGCTACCAATAGGATAATATGTGTTCTTTTCATGGTATTTTCTTTTGCGATGCAAAGTTAAAACAAATGCAGTTGCATGTAGTTTATTTGTTTAACTGTTTTCATTTTAACCATCATCTAAGTATAAATTAATGCCCGCTGTAACATTAAAAAATGCTATGATTTCTAAATAATTTTGAAAACTAAATGGCTGTTGCTGGCAGGTAGCTTATATTTGTACCGTTTTTTACAGAAAACAACTTCTGTACACCAATTATTTAATCAACATTAATGACTGATCTCTCTCAATTTGATCCCAACTCCGTAGGTAATCCCAACAATAATATTTTTGGTTTGCCCTTTACCGAAGAAGAAGCAAGACTTGTAATATTGCCCATACCCTGGGAAGTTACTGTAAGCTACAATGCAGGCACAGCAAGAGCTCCAGAGCATATTTTTAAGGCAAGCCTGCAGGTTGACCTTTTTGATCCGGAATATAAGGACGAGTGGAAGCAGGGCTATTTTATGAGGAGCAGTGATAGAAAAATATTGATGAAGAGTGATTATTTGCGCAAAGAAGCTGAACTCTACATTAACTATATAGCAGGTGGCGAAGACGTAAACGCTAACAAGTTTATGTGTAAAACCCTTAAAGAGGTAAATGCCGGGGGGTTGCTGTTAAACGATTGGGTATATGAGCAAACTAAAGACCTGATGGCAGCCGGTAAATTGGTTGCGTTGCTGGGTGGTGACCATAGTACGCCATTGGGCTATTTTAAAGCGATTGCGGAAAAACACGGTGATTTTGGAATTCTGCAAATAGATGCCCATTGTGATTTAAGGGTTGCTTATGAAAACTTTGTTTATTCCCATGCCTCGGTTATGTACAATGCCTTAAAAGAAATTCCACAATTAAAAAAATTAGTGCAGGTAGGTATAAGGGATTATTGTGAAGAGGAATGGAATTTTATTAATGCCAACACCGACAGAATTTCAACTTTTTTTGACAAGGATATTAAAGAACGAATCTATGAAGGAGATAGTTGGAATAACATTACCAACCAAATAATAGACCAGCTTCCTGCCAATGTGTTTATCAGTTTTGATATTGATGGGCTTGATCCAAAACTTTGTCCGCATACTGGTACGCCTGTACAGGGAGGTTTTGAAACAGAAGCCATATTTTACCTATTTAAAAAAATACAAAAAACCGGCAGAAAAATAGTTGGATTCGATTTAAATGAAGTGGGCATTAGCCAGGATGAATGGGATGAAAATGTGGGTGCAAGATGCTTGTTTAAGCTGTGTAATTTACTGGTTGCTTCCAACCCTGCAGAGCCTGTTTAAGTAAGTTGGTTTTTACATGAACTTTGAATGAGTACAATTATAACAGGGTGTTTTATCAAACCAGCAATGCATGTTTTCTATCTCACTAAAAAATAACAGCCGGGAAATTGATATTGTCATCACCCGCTCGCTGCTTGCATTAGCAGGGATTGCAGCTCTTGTTTACAGACCCGGAAATTATATTATTATCAACCTGATAGCCGGTATAATGTTGTTGAGTGCTGCTTTAATAGTTGATTATTTATTCAATATAATTAAAATAAAAAAAATGCTGTTGCTTAGTATTGCAGCAGTATTACTTTTTATCGCCACACATTCATTTGGATTGGCTTTTGTATTACTGCTGGTTGGAATATTGTCTTCTCTATTGGATAAAAAACCATTGATAACTGTTGATGCAAATGGTGTATCCATACAACGGGCTTTAGGAATTAAAAACTATCCATGGAACCAGTTTAATAATATCATTTTAAAAGACGACCTACTTACACTTGATTTTAAAAACAATCAAATACTACAGTTAGCGCCAGATAGCACTACAACTATCAACGAGCAAACATTCAATGATTTTTGTAAAAAGTATTTGTTGGTGGAATAACTGCTGTTATTTGAGTCTTCGTTTAAACCGCTAAACCTTCTAACCACAGATGAGAAAATGACTTTAAAAATACTCAACTGCCAGACTATCAAAAAGCAACATTACAAATCATAAAAGTTTCTGGTACGGTTTACTTTAATATCCCTAAGCAAGGCAGATTTAGGACTGATAACAATACTGAAAAACCGCTGTCTTCCAACTGGAGAAAGGTTGATAGACATTTGCCAGCAATGCATCTCCCTCGAAATGGAGATAGAAATCATACCCAGTTGGCTTGTGGTAAAATTATAAATTCCATTTAAACCAACCTGCCATTTAGGGGTAATGCTAACTGTGCCACTAAAATTCATATCAGAACTCAGTTCGATATCATACTTCTTTTTTATCCTGTTAAATATAGAATTAAACCGTAGCGAATAACCAAAATTTATTGACCAGGGAATACTGAAATCTACAAAGTCTGCAGGATTGTTACTAATGTAAGCAGCCTCTGCCTGTTCATCGGTAACAGGCAAACCTGTATATGGATTAACTGCATTGCGCAACGATTTAGTTTTATCCTGCTGCTTTTTTTTATCACCGCCCTGAAACTGGCTGGAGATGGAAAGACTACCGCCTGTAAGCCTGCCAAGTGTAAGGATTTTATCTTTCCACACCAGCTTATTTACCCGCCTGCCCGTAGTATCATTTTGATAAGGATCCAACGAACCACTGGCTGTAATGTTTATTTTATCAAACAGGTTTGTACGGGCAGATAAACTTAAATAACTTAACTGAAAAGAATCCTGTAAAAAATTATATGCTCCGCCCAGGCTCAATCCATCCAGCAGGGTAACTTTTTTGGTAGCCTCCGCACTGGTATCCTTTTTGTCCTTCACCTTCATTTGTAAAATATTATCCATGCTAAAACTAAGGCCTCCAAACTGGCCTTCACTAAATGCCTGGGTAATGGTATTGTTGCTAAATACATTCGCCCTGGTCTTTCTGCCAAAAGTATCTGTCTGTAAATCGTAATAGTATTTGCCATTCATATTGGGTGTATAACTGGCACTTATTTGTGGCCTTATCTCGTGCCGGATGGCTTTTACCCGTGAATTTTTACCAAAGCCAAACATGCCGAATATACGGGTAGAAACGCCCATACTAAATGCCATTTGCCTGGCGGTATAAAATCCTTTATTGATAGTGGTATCTATTTTACGGGCAGTATCATTCCACCGCTGATATATTTTTTGCTGATACCATCGTTCGGAATAAGATATACCTGGGGCAACCTGCAATGGCCCGAGCGGAGGCAATGAAAGAGAAATGGGAACACTGTGTGTGGCACCCCATTGCATATTTTTTGTTGCCTGGCTTGCAATGGATCTCCCTTTGTTAAAAGCAGTATCATCAGAAAAACTGGTTTGATTTTTTGCATTACTGTTTAAGGCAACCCCGATATTCTCGTACCATTTTAATTTACCCACCGCCTCCAGTCTTCTAAAAGGGTAAAGTGTATTCATATTAAAACTAACATCGGGTAAGGTTATATTAATGGTTTTTGAATTGGTATTCTGGTTGTGATTGGCAATCACAGCAATATTAAAAGGCTTATCCTTCCATGTTTTTGTATAACTGATACTGGAACTAAGCTGGTTGCTGAAATTTCTGTTGGGGCTATTGGGTACATACCTGTTAAAACTGCTGCTACCAGCATTCACATTGGCACTAAAATTTACGCCTGGCCTTGCTTTGGTATCAGAGGTATGCGTCCATCTTACGTTGAATGTTTTTGACAGATTATAATCCGGATCACCTTTAAAACTGGTTTTAATGTGTTGAATATCCAGTGAAAAATTACCCTGATAATGGTAACGCTTATAATAACGTGGGCTCAGCAACACTGTCCAGCTTCCATACGAATAAAGAGTGCCCCTAATAGTTGCATCAAAATTTTCGTTTAATACTTTGTAATAGCCAAGGCCTTCCAGTGCAATCCCCAGTTGTGCATTGGCATTAAAAGCAGGAGCAAGTAAACCAGAGTGCCGCCCCTGACTCATAGGGAAAATACCAAAGGGTATTACAATCGGAATTGGAATACCCTCAAACTCCGGATGCACAGGTCCGGTAACTGCAAACTTTTTATTGATGAATTTTATTTTTTTACTAACAAATGCAAAGTGAGGAGTATCCAGGTTGCAGGTAGTAAGCCGTGCCTGGTAAGCATAGAAAACACTGGTATCAACCTTTTTTATTTTTTCACCATAGATGTACATCTCACCCTGTTGCGAATAAGTCCCTTTTGTAAGTCCCTTATTCGTTTTCATGTTATACACGATACTGTCACTGACAGTTGTCATTTCTTTTTGTTTAAAGGAAGGCGATGCAATTACTTTTCCTGCACTGTCTTTTAACAAGGCGGCAGTAACTAAACCGGTGCGTTGGTCAAATGTTATACCGGGTGCTTTAAGCTCATTCTCCTGGTATTTAACACTGGACTTTCTTCCATAGAGGGTGATTTTGTTTGTAGGTACATCCATCACCAGGGAATCATCTGCATGGTAAACTACCGGGCCATCCAGCGAATCTTTAGAAAACTTTATACTGAATGTGTCAATTTTTTGAACCGTCTTTATACGGTTACTGTCAGTGAAAGTTGAATTGGGAATTGTATCGGTTTTTATTGTATCCGGCTTGGGTGCCGGTTTAACAATTACTGGCTTTGAAGCTGTTTTTTTCTTAATGGGAATGGTATCAGCCGTTAATGTTTTGTAAAAGCTTTTATTAAAATGCCGCCCGTTAGTAGCTCCTGCTGTCAGCAGT
>JAYTTM010000439.1:0-6344 GCA_043745055.1 Chitinophagaceae bacterium
GATATCTACAATCTGGAAGTTCTTAACAAGCGCCTGGGAAAACAATTAAGTGCAGATGGTGGCGATATACAAAGTTTATACATGGATGATGGATACCTGTTTTTCAGGGTTGAGCCTATTGAAACTTCCGTTTATAATGATACCATCAATTTTGAAATTCGAATGCAGGAAGGGCCACAGGCAACCATTGGTAAAATAGAAATTAGCGGCAACGATAAAACAAAAGATTATGTAATTCGCCGGGAATTAAGAACCGTACCGGGTGAAAAATTTAGTCGTGCTGATATTATTCGCACCCAACGGGAATTGGGTCAGTTAGGCTTTTTTAATCCAGAGAAAATTGTACCCAATGTAGTTCCCAATTCAGATAATGGAACGGTGGATATTAGTTGGGGTGTAGAAGAAAAATCCAATGATCAGTTGGAATTATCTGCAGGTTTTGGAGGTGGAATAGGCTTAACCGGTACGCTGGGTATTACATTTAATAACTTTTCTATCAACAACATTTTCAATAAAAAAACCTGGGATCCATTACCCTCCGGAAGTGGTCAAAAATTAAGTGCAAGGATACAATCCAACGGACGGGCCTTCCGTACCTACAATTTTTCCTTTACAGAACCATGGCTGGGTGGCAAAAAACGAAACTCATTTTCAGTAAGCATTTACAATACCAAACAAACCAATTCGTACAACCAGTTTACCGGGCGATATTGCAGAACCTGCGGAGACACATCGTTCTTAAAAATAACAGGTGCCAGTATTTCGTTGGGTAAACAATTAAAATGGCCGGATGATTATTTTTCTTTGGTTACTTCTATTAATTTTCAACAATACACTTTAAGAAACTATGCTGTTAGCGGATTTGGCGGACTAAGTAATGGCGTATCTTCCAATATCAGTTTCAGGGTTGCGCTTGCCCGTAGTTCAACAACTGGAAGCCCTATTTTCCCTACTGGTGGATCTAACTTTTTATCTAGCGTTCAATTTACATTACCTTACTCATTAATAGGCCTTGTAAAGAAAACGGATAATGAATTCAGGTTTCCAGAATTTCATAAATGGTTATTTACCGGCGAATATTATATTCCAATTGGAACAGCAAAAGGAGCAGACAAAAACCGCCAGTTTATTTTAAAAGCTGCTGCAAAATATGGCTTTATTGGTAAGTACAATAAAGACAAAGACGTGTCCCCTTTTGAAAGATTTCAGTTAGGTGATGCAGGTCTCAGCAACAACTTTGCCCTATTAGGTTATGATATTATTGCACACAGGGGCTATCCTATTTACTCCAGTTCCGATCCTAAAGTGAACCCTGAAAATACGACGCCTTCTCAATTCTTTACCATCTATAATAAATATACATTAGAGTTAAGATATCCATTTAGTACCAGCGCTAGCAGTACAATATATGGTTTAGCTTTTTTTGAAGCCGCTAATGGATGGTATAGTTTTAAAGAATATAATCCATTTAAATTACGCCGTTCCGCTGGTGTGGGTATGCGTTTCTTTTTGCCTATGTTTGGTTTGCTAGGGTTTGACTATGGTCTGGGATTTGATAGGATTAAACCAGGAGAACCTATAAAAAGTGCTTACAAATTTACCTTTATGTTAGGGCAGGAGCCTCAGTAACCCTTACAGAATATAAACAAGTGTTTAGGTACTACTATTGGAAATTGACCGGTACTATTTTAATAATTGGTACTTAATTTGTAAATTTCTAGCTAATAATCAGAGGTTTTTAAACAAGGTAAAATAGTGTTTTACCAGTTAGATATTGTTAACCATAAAAAATTATGACATTGAAAAAGTTATTATTGGTTGCTTACAGTGTTTTTATGATTGGATTTGGTGCTACCGCCCAACGATATGCAGTGATAGATTCAAAATATATTCTGGAGAAACTACCAGAGTATAAAGAATCTCAAACTAAGCTTAACCAGTTTAGTGTACAATGGCAGCAGGAGATTGAAAGAAAACAAACCGATCTGGATAAAATGTATAAAGACTTTGATGCTGAACAGGTAATGCTGAGTGATGATTTAAAAAAGAAACGTGAAGATGAATTATATAACAAGGAAAAAGAGGTAAGAGATTTACAAAAAAAACGTTTTGGATTTGAAGGCGATCTGTTTAAAAAAAGGCAGGAACTTATAAAACCCATACAGGACAAGGTTTATACCGCCATTCAAAAATTGGCTGTAGATAAAACTTTTGATTTTATTTTAGATAAAAGTGAAGGAATTACTGTTATATTTGCCGACCCAAAACTTGATAAGAGTGATGATGTATTGAAGTTTTTGGGTGTTAAATAAAATAAAAAATACGTTTTGCAAGCATCTTATTGATATTTATTCAGTCTTATTTTGAAGCATAAAATAATTTTGTAACAATAACTAAAGTCCATTTATTAACAACAACCACACCGCTTTTCAATTTTACAAACAGTTTAAAATTTTGGAATAGCTTTTTCGGTGGGTTTAAACATCTAAAAACAACAATGAAAAATTTAATTGCAGCAGTAGTATTTGTAGTTTCAATGTTTGGGGTAACCAATACTGCATTTTCACAAAACAAAATTGGGTACATTAGTACCGAAGAATTAATTGGTACTATGCCTGAAGCTGAAAAAGCAAATGCACAGTTACAAGACTATCAAAGTTCTTTACAACAGCAAGGACAGGAGTATTACAGGGAATTAAATGAAAAAGACAGTATTTTTCAACAGGATTCTGCTAAACTTTCTCCAGCAGCAAAAGAATTAAGAAGAAATGATTTAATTGCTTTATACCAAAAAGTACAAGGTTGGAACCAAACCATGCAACAAAAAGTTCAGGAAAAATCTCAGGAATTGATTGTTCCAATAAGAGCTAAAGCCTTTGAGGTAATTAAAACAGTTGCTAAAGAAGCAGGATACACTTATGTATTAGAAGCAGGTTCCGTATTGGTAGGCCCTCCGGGTGATGACATTTTACCTTTGGTAAAAAAGAAAATGGGAATTGTAGCACCTGCACCTAAGCAAGCACCTGCACCTAAGCAAGTACCTGCAGGCGTTAAACCAAAACAATAAATAAATTTTATACTTATAAAAAGCCATCCACTAAACGGATGGCTTTTGTATTTTTGAAATATGCTAAAAGGTTCCATTGGAGTTTTCGACAGCGGTTATGGAGGTTTAACCGTATTAAAAGCAATTACGGCAAAACTGCCGCAATACGACTATGTTTATTTAGGAGACAATGCAAGGGCTCCTTACGGTAACCGAAGCTTTGATACTGTTTACCAGTATACCCTTCAATGTGTAAAATGGTTTTTTAAGCAAGGCTGTCCACTGGTAATATTAGCCTGCAATACTGCTTCAGCAAAAGCATTGCGTACCATTCAGCAAAACGATTTACCCAATATTGATCCGGAAAAAAGAGTACTGGGTGTTATAAGGCCAACATCTGAAATTATTGGCCAATTTACTAAAACAGGGCACGTGGGTATTTTAGGAACTACCGGCACAATACAATCGCAATCGTACTTGTTAGAAATTAAAAAGTTTTTCCCCGATTGTAATGTGTATCAGCAAGCCTGCCCCATGTGGGTTCCACTGATTGAAAACAGAGAATTTGATAACCCAGGAGCAGATTATTTTATTGAGAAAAACATACAACAGCTGCTGGCTCAATCCAATCAAATTGATACTTTATTGCTGGCCTGTACCCATTATCCATTATTGATAAATTCGTTAAAAAAGTTTGTTCCACCTTCCACCGCTATCATTGCTCAAGGTGATATTGTAGCCGATAGCCTGGCAGAGTATCTACATCGGCACCCTGCTATTGAACACAACTGTTTAAAAAAAGGGCAACTGCAATTTTATACAACGGATAATACAACAGACTTTGATGAAAAAGGAGCATTTTTTTATGGCAAACCTATTCAATCCCGATACGTGGCGTTATAAAGAAAAAATTATCTTACTTCTATTCCTTTCATCATAAAATTTTCCCTTACCTTCGCCGTCCTTTCACAAACAGCGGGGATGGTGCCCTGGTGTAATGTTGATAATAAGTTTTAGAAATAATATTTTGTAAAAGGAAAAAAATAATACAATGCCAGGTAAAAAAAGAACCTATCAACCACATGTCCGCCGTAGAAAATCTGTTCATGGTTTTCGCCAGCGTATGCAAACAGCTAATGGCCGTAAGGTATTAGCAAGCCGTCGTAAAAAAGGACGTGTTAAATTGACTGTGTCTGACGAACGTTTCGGTAAAAAATAATCCTACTCCCTTAATGGGAAAATCGGGTTTAAAAAATATAAGCTCTCCTTTGGGAGAGCTTTTTTAATTTTGATTAATTGGAGCAACAACAACGATATAAGCTAGGTAAACAGGCTCGGTTAAAAAGCAGGAAAGTAATAGACCAGTTGTTTAAGGATGGCAAATCGTTTACTGTGTTTCCCTTCAGGATAATATATCAGTTTACAAAACTACCTGTAACCCCTGATGCCTTTCAATTGCAAGCTGGTTTTAGTGTAAGTAAGCGGCATTTTAAAAAAGCGGTTGATAGAAACCGTATAAAGCGGTTGATGAGAGAGGCTTATCGGTTACAAAAAAATGAGCTGGAATTAATGATAAAATCCAATCCCGTTCAACTCGTCTTTTTTATGATTTATACAGGCAAGGACCTGCCCGACTACCAATTGGTATTTGAAAAAATAAAAGGTATTTTATTAAAGCTGCAAAAAATATCCAATGAAACAATTGATGCAAATACTTAGCCTGCCGTTTATTTTTTTGATAAAATTGTACCAATGGATCATTTCTCCCTGGTTGGGAAAAAGCTGTCGTTATACACCCACCTGCTCTAATTATGGTTTGCAGGCATTTAAAAAGTATGGACTCTTTAAAGGGCTTTTGCTTACTGTAAAAAGAATTGCAAAGTGCCATCCCTGGGGTGGGGATGGGTACGACCCGGTACCATAAAAATCTAATAATTTTAAGCCCCCTTTTCAATCCAAAATTTATAATTTAAAATAAAATGATACCGATTGATGCTTTCATCTCCCGCTTTTCTTCACTCATCCTACAAAAGGATAAACAACCCTGGCAAATTATCCGTGATTTACCTGCAGCAATCAACAGCCTGCTTGAAAAATGTGGTAACGAGTATTCTGTTACAAATGGAATTGCAATTCATACAACTGCTATTGTAGAGGAGGGCGCTGTGTTAAAGGCACCTTTAATTATTGGCAAAAACAGTTTTGTTGCCGCACATGCCTATATAAGAGGCGGTGTATTGATCGATGAAAATGTAACAATAGGTACCGGTTGTGAAATTAAAAGCAGCATCATTTGTAACAACAGTTCAATCGCTCATTTTAATTTTATTGGGGACAGCATTATTGGCAGCTTTGTAAATGTTGAAGCCGGTGCAATTACTGCCAATCATTTTAATGAAAGGGAAAATAAAGAAATTCAGGTAATTTTTAAGGGTGAATTAATAAATACACGAATTGAGAAATTTGGTTCTCTAATTGGCGACCATTCAAAAATCGGGGCCAATGCCGTTTTATCTCCGGGTACTTTGTTGCCCCAAAACGCTGTGGTTAAAAGACTTGAACTGATAGAACAGGTTGCAAATTTTGAAAGAAGGTAATTGCCGTTTTTCAACGACCTCAACAAATTCTATTGCTTATAAATTTTTCCATCCTTCATTACAAACACCACTTTACCCATTGCTAAAATATCCTGCAAAGGATCACCATCTACGGCAATAATATCTGCCAGTTTATCTTTTTGAATGGTGCCTAAAATGTTTTCCACTCCCAGCAAAGTAGCAGCGCTAATGGTTGCTGATTTGATGGCTTCCATTGGCGGCATACCACCTTCTGTCATGTATTGAAACTCCAGGTAATTTTTACCATGCATATATACACCTGCATCTGTTCCAAATGCAATCTTTACGCCGGCCTTGTAGGCTTTGGCGAAAGTGGCTTGTATTTTTGGCCCGGTTGCCAGTGCTTTTGGTGTTACAATCGCTGTAAAGTAACCCGGAATTTTTGCTGAGTCGGCAGTTGATTTACCGGCTATGATGGTTGGCACCAGCCAGGTTCCATATTTCTTAAACAACTCAATACATTCATCATCCATAAAAGTGCCATGTTCAATTGAAGTTACACCTCCACGGATGGCCCTTTTCATACCTTCTGCACCATGTGCATGAGCAGCCACTTTAAATCCATAATCTTTAGCTGTTTCTACAATAGCCCTTATTTCCTCTTCTGTAAACTGTGCCCCGCTACCATCTTTTGCCTGGCTGAGTACCCCACCCGTAGCAGTAATTTTTATCAGATCCGA